>CBIHPU010000024.1:0-15976 GCA_966211935.1 uncultured bacterium
CTGGATGGGAATTTTGTATGCTACGGTTTTCATGCTTGTTCTTTTATTTTTCTCAGTGATAATGTTTAGCAAAGCGGAAAAAACTTTTATGGATACTGTTTGATTACAACATTATGGCGCAAAAAGTTATTTCAATAGAAAATGTCTGGAAACAATACCGTCTTGGAATTGTTAGCAGCGGCACGCTGGGTCAGGACATAAACAGATGGTGGCATAGAGTCAGAGGCAAGGAGGATCCCGCGCTGAAGATCAGTGAAGAGAATGACAGAAGCAAAAAGTCTGAGTCTGATTTTGTGTGGGCACTGCAGGATGTTTCATTTTCTCTTGAACATGGCGACGTGTTAGGTATCATAGGGCGAAACGGCGCAGGAAAATCTACTCTACTTAAAATTTTATCGCGCGTAGTAGCGCCCACAAAAGGTGAAATAAAGATCAGGGGCCGCATTGCTTCTCTGCTGGAAGTTGGTACAGGATTCCATCCTGAACTAACGGGGCGTGAGAATATTTTTATTAATGGGGCTATCCTTGGCATGAAAAAAAGGGAAATCCAGTCCAAGCTGGATGAGATCGTCGCGTTTAGTGGAGTTGAAAGGTATATCGATACGCCGGTGAAGAGATATAGCAGCGGTATGTATGTGCGTCTTGCTTTTGCTGTTGCAGCTCACCTTGAACCTGAAATTCTTATTCTTGATGAAGTATTAGCGGTTGGAGACATGGAATTTCAGAAAAAATGCCTCGGTAAAATGAAGGATGTGTCTGAACAGGGAAGAACCGTTTTATTTGTGAGTCATAATATGGCTGCCGTTAAAAATTTATGCACCAAAGGTATTCACATGGAAATGGGAAAAGTTATTTTCTCTGGTGAGATAAATGAAATGGTAAACAATTACCTGAAATCTGACGAAATAATTGTTGAGGGACAAGGCGAGGTTGTGTGGGATGATGAGAACGCGCCGGGGAGCGATGAAATGTTACTGAAATCAATTAAGTTATTAAATTCTTCCGGCCAGGTAGCGCATACTTTTTTTACTTCCTCCGAGATTAAAATTGAAATAAAATATAAGGTCAGAAAAGAAGTTTCAGGTGCACGCTTGGTTTTAAAACTCGTTGATAATAATAACATCATCATTCTAAGTTCTACGAATCACTCAGTTGACTCTGAAAGAAAGTCGCCGGGAGAATATATTTCGTATTGTACTATTCCTGCAAATTTATTGAACAAGGGCAGGCATAATGTTCACGTCCATGCGGGTATTCCGGGTGTAAAGATTCTTATTCACGGCAGGCAATTCTTAAGCTTTGATACCATATTGATGGGAAATAATGGTTCTACCTTCCCGGAGAATTGGGCTGGAGCTGTTGCGCCTAAATTAGAATGGGTAACAATAAAATAATCATATGAGTTTCCTGAAGAGTTTATTTTCCAGTCGCAAAAAAAGTGCACAACTATCTAACGGAAATTTAGTTCCTTTTGCGGTTAAGGATAGTGATGTCTTTATAGTATCTTATCCTAAATCCGGAAATACCTGGGTCCGATTTCTTCTCGGAAATTATTTAACGAATAATCAGTTCAGCTTTATAAATTCTAATGATCTGATTCCAGACATGCATGCGCATCCGGAAAAATGCAAAGCAATTGAAGGACTGAGATTAATTAAAAGTCATTTTTCTTATACTCCAGAGTTAAATAAAGTCATTTATATTGTCAGGGATTCAAGAGATGTCGCAGTATCATATTATTATTATTATCTCAAGTATGTCTATAATAAAGATGAGGTAAAGCCAACTTTTACTGAGTTTTTCGATTTGTTTATGAAGGGTGAAGTTGGTTTCGGATTATGGAGTGATCATGTAGATTCCTGGCTTGACAACGCGTCAAAGAATTTCCTGCTTGTCCGTTATGAGGATTTGGTTTCTGATACAGAAGAGATTTTTAAAAAAATACTACTGTTCGTTTATGGAAGATATGATGCTCAGAAAATGGTTGCGGCAGTTCAGGCATCCGATTTTTCTCAAATGGCTGAAAGAGAGCAGAAAGAAAGAATGATGCTTCCCAGAAATGCAGCATCTGATGCAACTATTTCTTTTGTGAGAAAAGGACAGCCCGGAGATTACACAAACTATTTTTCATCGGATCAGGAAAAATTATTGCTGGAGCGATTTAAATTAACCATGAAAAGAGTCAACTACATTAAATAGAATGCGTTTACCTGATTTTTACATTGTAGGTGCTGCAAAATCCGGGACAACTTCAGTCTGGCATTATCTTGGCCAGCATTCGCAGATTTTCATGACTGATGATATTCGTAACAAAGAGTTGGGATATTTCTGTCATCATTACGGTATTAATGATATTGAAGAATATAAAAAGTTTTTTGCTGCGGCCAAACCTGATCAAATAATTGGTGAATCCTGCCATGCATATCTGAGTTCACCGGAAAGTGCTCAGATGATTTATAATGAACGACCGGACGCTAAAATAATTATGATCTTGCGTAATCCTGTTGATCGAGCATATTCTCTTTATAACTGGATGATTGCTAATGGATATGAATCAGCGAATTCATTAACCGCTGCTCTCCACCTTGAAAAAGTCAGATCAATATCAAAAGAGTTTATACATTCAAATCCACACGGTTTTTATCAGAATTATTTTTACTACCAATCAGGATTGTATTCCGCGCAGATAGATAGATATTTTCAATTGTTTGGGAAATCAAATTGCAATGTATTGATATTTGAAGATTTTAAAAAGAATCCGGTAACTAACATGAAGGCTGTGTTTTCGTTTCTTGGAGTGGATGATAATTTCATTCCAAAGACGGAAATTCACAACGAAAGTCAGAGAGTTATTAAACCTTCCTGGCAATTTTACTTTCGTTGGGAGCTTGGACACAAATTGATGAAGCGGGGTATTTCATTTAATACTGCCAGCAAATGCTCAGAAAGGTTAATGAAGATGAACGTTCTAAACTCGAAGCCAAAGCCTTTAGCTCCTGATTTAAGAAATCAATTAATTAATCAATATCGCGAGGATATTTTTAAAGTGCAGGAACTATTAAATAGGGATCTTTCATTATGGCTTCGTTAATCAGACGTATATACAGGAAATTGAAATCCTTTTTTAAAAAGGAAAAACCAGCAATAATTCCGCAACTACAAAGTCAAATTAGTTTGCTACAGGCAAAAGGATTTTTATCAATTGGAAGTAATAGTAGTTGTGATAATGTTAATCTCGATATCAGAAATCCTGTCGAGGGAAAACTTTATCTTTCAATTGGAAACGATTCTGTTATCAACGGAAGTTTCGTTATCGAAACCAATAACGGGAAAATTTCGATCGGCAACAGAACTTTTATCGGTGGCGGAGCTTTTATTTCTGCAGAAGAAATTGAAATAGGTAACGATGTTATGTTTTCATGGGGTTGTACAGTAATAGATACAAATGCTCACTCACTTGAATTAAGGAAAAGAAAAGATGATGTTAAAGATTGGAAACGAGGTTTAGATGAAGGAAAGATCGGGAAATACAAAAACTGGACACACGTTAACAGCAAAAAGATCACTATTAAAGATAAATCCTGGGTCGGATTCAACTGTATTATTTTAAAGGGAGTTACTATTGGAGAAGGAGCCGTTGTTGGTGCTGGCAGCGTGGTTACTTCAGATGTTCCTGAATATGCAATCGTCGGTGGAAATCCCGCAAAAATCGTTCGGATGTTAACTGAAGATGAAAGAAGAGATTAAATGACCTGGGAAGAAATAATAATTAAAATTCGCAAAGAGCCTGAATATAAGGCACTGGTTGAACTTGCGTATTTTGAAGAAGACCTTCGCCTTAATGTTGATCGGTTTAAAGATTCTGAAGAATTCAGAGAGACTTGCAGACTGATAAAAGAATTTACGGATCTGAATTCCGCAACTTCAATTCTTGATGTTGGAGCCGGTAACGGTATTGCTTCCGTAGCATTTGCCTTAATGGGATGCAAAGTGTCTGCAGTAGAACCCGATCCAAGCAAAACAATCGGAAACGGAGCGATCAGCATACTCAAGGAACAGTACAACCTGCCGAATTTACATGTTGATGGTTCTTACGGTGAAAAACTGCCGTTTAATGATAATCATTTCGACATTGTTTACATCCGTCAAGCCATGCATCACGCGCATCACCTTAATAATTTTATTTCAGAGTGTGCAAGGGTGCTTAAACCAAAAGGTCTTCTGCTGACTGTTCGTGATCATGTAGTACTTGATCAAAAAGACAAAGAGTGGTTTTTGGAAGCTCACCTGCTTCATAAATATTATGGAGGAGAAAATGCTTTTACTTACCAGGAATACTCTTCCGCTTTCAAGTCTGCAGGACTTAAAATAAAAAAGGTTTTACGGCATTATGATTCTGTTATAAATTATTTTCCGGAACAGCGTTCTTTCATTGAAGAAAAGAAAAATGAAAGGACCGATCTGATCAATAAAAATTTAAAAAAGAAACTGCCATTTTTTATAGCGGAAAATAATTGGGTCCGTCAAAAATACAGGGAACGACTGGAGCGATCACTTGGAAAAGAACTGGATGAAAATTTAATTCCCGGCAGGATGATTTCTTTTTTTGCGGTTAAGTAATGAAGATTCTGATTGCAGGCAGTAAGGGTTTTATCGGCAGTAGTTGCTCTGCTTTTTTCAGCGCCCGTCATGCTGTAGTGGGATGCGATATTCTACCTGCTGTTCCCAACGAAAAAAGCTACATCCAGATAACATCCGAACTCGATTACGATAATATTTTTCTCAATCATGAGTTTGATGTCTTTATTAATGCTTCAGGTTCTTCCGGAGTTGGTTTTTCTCTTCAGTTTCCGGAAAAAGATTATCAGTTAAATGTTGGTAACGTCATGCAAATGCTTGACGCAGTGCGGAAGCACCGACCTCATTGCAGATTTATCAATCTTTCCAGTGCCGCTGTATATGGAAATCCTGTTGTTCTTCCAATTAAAGAGAATGCCGTTCCTTTACCACTTTCCCCTTATGGTGAACATAAGCTGCAGGCAGAAAAATTACTGTTACAGTATCATCAGGAATTTGGTATTGCGTGCTGCAGTATCCGGATATTTTCAGCTTATGGGCCGGGATTGTGCAAACAGCTTTTCTGGGATCTGTTTCTTAAATCCGGGGAATCGAAGAAAATTACTTTGTTCGGAACCGGAAAAGAGAGTCGTGATTTCATTTACATTGAAGATCTGGTAAAGGCGATTGATCTGATAATTAGCAAAGCGAGCTTTAAGGGTGACTGTATCAACGTAGCTGCAGGAGAAGAAATTTACATTTGTGATGCTGCGGAAACTTTTTTAAAACAGCTCGGTAATTTTGAATTGGTATTTTCCGGAGCCGGTAAACCCGGAGATCCTTTAAACTGGAAAGCTGATATTTCAATTTTGAAAAACATGGGATTTAAAGCTGATTATAATATTGAAACCGGATTAAAGAATTTAGCGGCAGCTTACACTATCTTGAATGAGCGAAGCAGGCGATAATAAAATTTCGGTATTAATTCCTGAAATAACAGGCGGTACCTGGATCGGTGGAGAACTGTATTTTAAAAATTTGAAAACAACAGTTACTGATGCTTATTCCGGTGTTGATTTCATTGCCTATCCAACTTCCTATTCTCCGCAGTTACCCATGTCGGTTGGAAGCCGTATTGCAAGGAAAATTAAAGGACAGGATTTTACGGTGGAGCTTAATAGATCTGCTGGTGAATATTTCAATTCTCTTGCAGGTGGCACCAGGCCGGTTATATTTTCCAATAGCGTTGTTAAGTACAGGGGAAATGTGCCTTATATATTTTGGGTTCCTGATTTTCAGTTTTTGCATTTAACCGAATTCGCGCAACCTGCCCATATTGAAGCAGCAAAAACTCAGGTAAGGGCTGGAGTGGAAAAATGTGATCTCGTTATGTTAAGCAGTGAAAATGCGAAGCAGGATTTTATTTCTTTCCTGCCCGAATATTCACATAAGGTACGTGTGGTTCCATTTGCGAAAAAAATTGACACCGCGCTACTGGCTGAAAACAGTGGGTCGATCAGAAAAAAATATAATCTGCCTGAAAAGTTTTTTTACCTGCCCAATCAATTCTGGAAACACAAGAATCAGAAAATTGTTTTTGAAGCTTTGTCGTTGCTTGAAAAACGCGGCAAATCGGTTTTTGTTGTTTTTTCAGGGAACATCAATGATTTTCGAACTCCACATTATTTTAATGAATTACTCACGCATATCTCCACGAGCAACATTCGCCAGTTTGTAGCGATCCTTGGTATTATTCCTTACCCGGATGTTATAGCTTTAATCAGAGAATCTGTCGCCGTTTTAAATCCATCTTTATTTGAAGGTTGGAGTACAACGGTTGAGGAAGTAAAATCTATTGGCAAGCCAATGATTCTCTCCGATCTTGAAGTTCATAAGGAGCAGGCGCATTCACGTTCTTTTTTCTTTGACAGAAAGAGTGCGGAAGATCTGGCCTTCCAAATGGAAAAAGTCTGGAGCCAGGATGTTATGCACTCCGGCGAAATAGAACGGCAGGCGTTTGAAGATGCTGTAGTTCGGGAGAAAGTATTTGCTGACAAGTTCATGTTGCTCGTGAATGAAGCCATTGGGGAAATTCAGAAGAAGAAAACACTTGTAACGGGTAAGTCATAAATTCTAATGAAGCTTTCTGTAATAACAATAAATTATAATAATTGCGCGGGACTCGAGAGAACCATTAAAAGTGTTCTTGCACAAAGTTTAAATGATTTTGAATATATAATAATTGATGGCGCTTCTACTGATGGCAGTGCAGAGCTGATTAAAAAAAATTCAGCGAAATTAGGATACGCTGTCAGCGAACCCGATAAAGGAATTTACAATGCAATGAATAAAGGTATCACCAACGCGAAAGGTGAGTATCTCTTGTTCCTCAACTCCGGTGATTACTTTATCCATCCCGAAATTCTGCAAAGTGTTTTTCATCATCTTGACGGAACTGAAATTGTTTATGGCGACGGCCTGAGCGAGGTTAAAGGAAGCCTGCAAAAAGTTTTTATTCCTTCAGAATTAAAACTGGATTATTTTTCTGCCAACTCACTTTGTCATCCGTCATCGTTCATAAAAAAAGATTTGTTTACGAGGTTTGGTTTATATAACGAGGAGAATAAAATTGTTTCTGACTGGGAGTTTTTCATCAAGACCATAATGGTTAACGATGTGAGCGTAATAAAAATTCCTTATGAAATATCCGTTGTGGAAGATAATGGTATCAGCAGGGATATTGCCAACGCGGCTCTGTTGCAGCAGGAAGTGAAGTCAGTGCTTTCAAGATATTTTCCCCCATCAGTAATCAAATTGATTTCGGAATATAAAGCGTTGAAAAGTGAGATGGAGTCTGTGAAGGCGGACAATTCGAAACAGAGCACCAGGGACAAGATAATTTTTAAGATTAAAAAAAACATTAAACTGTGGAAGGGTCAAAAATAGACGACGCGTTTGTCAAAATATACCACGACAATTTGTGGGGTGATCCTGATTCACGCTCGGGATCGGGTTCCAATATGGAACAGACACGCGTTATACGTGAGCAGATCCCCATTGTAATCAGTACTTACAACATCAGAAGTATTGTTGACGCGCCTTGCGGAGATGTGTTCTGGATGAAAACACTTTTCGCGGGATTTCAGAAAAATAATATCAGGTACACCGGTCTTGATATAGTGTCTGAGATCACTGAACAAAACAAACAAAATTATCCTCAAAATCAATTTCACTGTGTCGATCTTACCAAGGGTCCGGTTCCACAAGCTGATTTGATTTTTACGCGTGATTGTTTTTTGCATCTTTCGTTTAAAAACATTCTGGCAATTTTAAAAAATTATAAAGCCTCCGGCTCATCGTATTTACTGGTCAGCACTTATTCCGCTTCACACCGTAAAAATTCTGACGTTGATGGATTTTCCGTTGGTGGCAGGGCGCTTAATATGCAGCACGCTCCGTTTAAGTTTAGCAAGCCGCTGCACGTAATTGTTGAGGGATGCACTGAGGGAAATTATAATTACACAGATAAATCGCTTGCGCTTTGGAAAATAGCTGATCTGGATCTTTCTTCCCTGGAGCGGCGTGTACGGTTAGATGAATTAAAAAGTGACCTGAAAAATTTTTTCGCAAAACTGTTCTCATTACCCGGAAGAGCAATGAATAAGGCGAAGCGTATTGCGAAAAAAATTCTGTTGGGCAGGTAGGTAAAATGAAAAAGATTCTTCTTATTCCATCCTGGTATCCTACAAAAGAGAATTCTTTGATTGGAAGTTTTTTTGAAGAACAGGCAAAATTTCTTCTCAGCCAGGGATTTGATATCCGGGTTTTGTGGATTACGCAAGCTCTGGATAAAAGTCCGGGCGGTTTATTTAAAAAGAAATTTCAGGATACAATTGCTTTCGAAAAAACGGACAATGCGCCGGTTAGCTTTCACGGAAGGCAAGTTGTTTATGATGTTCATTCGAAGCAGGGCGCAATTGACGCGCTCGTAAAAGGATTCACGGAAGGTTGGAAAAAAATTACCGAAGATGGCTGGCAGCCGGATCTGTTACATGCGCAGGCTACGCTGAACGGTGGTATTATTGCCAATAAGTTGAGTAAAATTTATAATGTTCCTTATTGCATCTCGGAGCATATTCCAATGTTCTTCAACAACAGGGATACTTACCAGGATCAGGAGATCGTGAATGCGCTTGAGAACGCTTCATCTGTCGGAGTAGTCAGTTATCATCTGCTCAGGCACCTTTCAATGCAGAACGTAAACATGAATACTAAAGTTACCTGGAACTTTGTTGATGAGAACAGATTTATTATTGCTGAAGGAAAACGAAAAGAGAATTTCAGAATTGTCACCATCGCTTACCCTGAATTTATAAAAGATCTGCGCACTTTTTTCAAAGCAGTAAGTAATCTCGGAAATTTAACTTCCGACAAATTCGAAATATTTGTTGTTGGTAATGAAACTTATTCGGAGTCAGCCGATGCCAGCACAAAAAAATCAGAAGTCCTTGCGGAAGAATATAAGGTTAAGGACAAATGCACTTTTATTCCTTATGTGGCCCGTAAGGAAATGCCTGCGTTCCTGGCAGTGGCGGATGTATTGATCAGTACCAGCATTTCTGAAACGTTTGGGATGTCAGTACGTGAAGCCATGATGTGTGGTGTTCCTGCTATTTCAACCAGGAATGGTGGCGCGGAAGATATTATCAATCCGAAAAACGGCATTCTCGTAAATATTGGTGACGCGGAAGCGATTGCGCGAAATATTATGAAAATCAAATCTAAAGAGATCATTTTTGACGCGGAAACAATAAGGGCCACGGCAATTTCACAGTCTGGCAGAGAAGCTTTTGTGAAAACTATGCGTGAATTTTTTAATTGTGAGAGCAAGCAGTTCGCAGCACTGAGCTAAGAGAGTGTTATTATATTTCAATTAATGGTATCCGGAGTTAAGCAATATCTGCTGAGAAAAGCGAACAAGCATTTTCTTTTTACAAAAGGAAAAAAATATGATCTCATCATAATAGACGACTTGTTGCCGGTTCCGTTATCTCCCTGGAGAAATCACGAATACGAAAGTTTATTGAAAACTTACAGCAGTTCTAAAGTGATTCTTGATTTCGGTTCTTATAATGGAATGAAGGGAGATACCAGTTATGATGAACATTTGGGAAAACTTAGAACGAAATATCCTGTGCTTGCAGATAAACTGGTTCCGATAAGAACAGGGAATTCTATTAATGCTAAATTATTTTATACCATATTTTACCAGAATATCCGCAAGTATTACCGTGTACTGAATTCAAAAAAGATAAATTTTGGTTTTACGCTTTATCCAGGTGGAGGATTCAGATTTGATGACGCGGCCCTTAATGCCCACCTGCAGGAGATCATCAGTAACGACTTGTGCAAATTTGTTATTGTCAATCAGAAAATAACTCAGGATTACCTGGTTGATGTATTGAAAATTAAAAAGGAAAAGATTCACCTTGTTTACGGCATTCCACTTACTCACGTAAACGGGCAGGGCGGCCTGGATGAAAGCCGCAAATTCTACAGTGGCAGCAAAGATGTTATTGATATAGTTTTCATGGCACATAAATATGCCGCGTTTGGTATGGACAAGGGATTTGATGTTTTTCAAAATACCGCGCTTGATCTGAACGATGATAAACTGTATAAATTTCATGTTGTAGGAAATTTTACAAAAGAAGATTTGTTGTACCCCGAACTGGCGGAAAGGATTTCATTTCACGGACACATTCCGGAAGAAACATTTTCTGAATTTTTTGCGGATAAGGATATAATCATATCACCCAACAGGCCGCATATGTTCGGGAAAGGTTCATTTGATGGATTTCCACTTGGTTCATCAATAGCGGGCGGTGTTAACGGATGTGTGATGTTGCTGACAAATTATTTCAATGAAAGTCCTGAAATATTTATTGATGAGACACATTATCTGAAAGTCAGGCCTTCTCATAAACAAATAGCGGGTAGAATTACTGAGCTAAGAAATAACAGGCAGCGAATGCGCGAGCTTGCCGGAAATGGACGGAATAAAATTTTGTCTGTCTATTATGGTAAGGAACAGATAGAGGATAGAATAGATATTTTCAATAAAATTTTACAATGATACCGGTAACTAAAACATTTTTACCTCCGCAGGAAGAATACAACGAGAATCTTAAAAGGGTTTGGGAAACGCAATGGCTTACAAACCGCGGAGAATTGGTTTTAAAATTGGAAGACAAACTGAAGGGTTACCTGGGTGTTCCAAATATTTTTATTACTAACAACGGAACAGTTCCGCTTCAAATAGCAATAAAGATCCTGGCAAATAAAGGTGAAGTGATTACAACTCCGTTTTCTTATGTGGCCACTACTTCTACAATTGTCTGGGAAAACTGTACTCCGGTTTTTGTTGATATCGATCCTGATTATCTCACCATAGACGAAAGTAAGATTGAAAAAGCTATTACTTCCAGAACAACAGCAATACTGGCAACTCACGTGTTTGGTAATCCATGCAATGTTGAGGTGATTGAGAAGATCGCCGCCAAACACAATCTCAAGGTAATCTACGATGGCGCTCATTGTTTCGGTGTGAAATACAAAGGGCAATCAGTTTTTAATTATGGCGATGTTACTACCTGCAGTTTTCACGCGACAAAAATATTCCATACCGGAGAGGGCGGCGCGATTTTTTGTACAGATCCTGAGCTGCAGCATAAACTTTATTACAGCCACAATTTTGGCCACAACGGTCCTCTCGCTTTTCACGGCCTTGGTATTAACGGAAAAATATCTGAACTGCAGTCAGCTATGGGTTTGAGCGTTTTTCCATATATGGATACGATATTGAGCGAAAGAAAAAAAGTGATAGAAAAATATAATGAATGGCTGGATTTTTCGAGATTGAAGAAAATGAAATTACGGGATGGTACTGATTGGAACTACAGTTATTTTCCGGTTATTTTTGAAAGTGAAGAGCAATTGCTTAAAGTTCAGGTTGCGCTTAACAACGTAAATATCTTTCCGCGCAGGTATTTTTATCCTTCACTTAATACAATTGATTATGCGGGAGGAAAACCAATGCCGGTTTCGGAATCAGTTTCGAGCAGAGTTCTTTGTTTGCCACTCTATGTCGGTTTGAAAGAGAGTGAAATAAAATTGATTACAGAAATTATTACCAGGACGATATGCTGATTCTCGGAGCAAAAGGTCATGCATCGGAGATTCTCGATGTTTTACACACGCAGAATTCAGATCTGTGTTTTTTCGATAATGTATCCACAGATATTGGTAATCGCCTGTTCAATAAATATCCTGTGTTTAAAACCAGGGAAGAGGTTCTATTTCGCTTTAAGTCCGACAATCGCTTCGCGTTGGGAGTGGGAAATCCTAAAACAAGACATTTTTTGGCACAGATGTTCAGGGAATGGGGAGGCGAGCTGACCTCGGTGATCTCTGAAACGGCATTGATTGGTTCATTTGATGTACGCCTGGGCGCAGGATTAAATATCATGCACAATGTGATAATTTCGAATGATGTAAATATAGGAGAAGGTACACTGGTAAACGCAGCCGCGTCAATTCATCATAACGCGGTAGTAGGAAAATATTGCGAGATCTCCCCCGGTGCCAGAGTTCTTGGCGAAGTTGAACTCGGTGATTTTTGCAGCATTGGTTCTAACGCGATCTTGTTGCCGAAAATAAAAATCGGAAACAATGTAATAGTTGGAGCAGGAGCAGTGGTTACGAGAAATATTGAAGACAATACTACAGTTGTCGGGATACCTGCCAGGATCCCGGTCAACAGCAGGAATCAATGAGTCAGAAAAATTTTCCAGTCGTAAGTGTTTGCATGATTACTTATAATCATGAAAAATATATTGCGCAGGCAATTGAAAGTGTTCTCATGCAGAAATGCGATTTCAATTTTGAACTCGTAATTGCTGAGGATCTGTCAACGGATGGAACAAGAAAAATAATTACGGACTACCAAAAACGTTTTCCGGAAATAATTCGTGTATTGCTGAATGACAAGAATATCGGAATGTCACCCAATTTCATTCAGGCCCTGAACGCGTGCAGAGGCAAATATATCGCAATGCTTGAGGGTGATGATTTCTGGAGCAGCGAAGAAAAACTCAGTAAGCAGGTTGCTTTCCTCGAAGAACATTCAACTTTCATTGGCGCCTGTCATAACCTAGAATCATTATACATTACAACAGGTGAAACATATACAAGATTTTCTGAATCTAACAGGCCGCCGGAAGAAATTACACTGCAGCACATGTTGAAAGGAAACTGGGCGTCAACTCCGACTGTTATGCTAAGACGTGAAGCGATTAAATCTGTTCCTGATGAAGTTTTCAAGGAACGTGTTGCAGATTATTTTTTGTGGTGTCACGCTGCAACGTTGGGATCAATTGGATATATGCATGAGAACATGTCGGTATACCGCGTGCATAACCAGGGAGCCTGGAGTAAAAATACTTTAAAACAAAGGATCGTTCTTGAAACACAGAACATGATAAGAGCAACCGAATTATTTTGCAGAGACGATGAAACAAGGAACAGCAATATAAAACGATTGAACCAGGGGCTGGTGAAGAATTTGAAAGAGGAGGGATTGGTTTTCGAATCTGTTCGCAGGAGACTGGGATTTTCAATGCAATACTTCGCCGCGGGCCGCTTTGCGGATGCGGGTAATTTTTTGTTTAAGTACTGAGATGCGCGTTTGTATTGTTACAAGTGAATTTGTTACAGAAAGCAATTTCGATGGAGGACTGGCTAATTACAATTACAAACTCGCAAAGTCGCTCATTAAACTCGGACACAGTGCGGCGGTAATTGTTTCATCTGACCGTTCGGAGGAAATAATGCATGAAGATATTCCGGTCTACCGCGTCAATGTTTTGGACTATGATGATTTCCTCTTTAGAAATAAATTCGTTTATAAACTATATCCAAAAGTTAAGCGTTACCTGAAATCCAGAACGGGAATGATAATGGGCGTTGAACTGAAATACCAGAGCAAATTATTGAACCGGAAGTTTAATGAATTGAACAGTCTCCGGAAATTTGACATCGTGCATTACTCTTCATTGGGCGCGGTTGGATTTTCAAGGCCAATGGATACGCCTGTAGTTTCAAGGATATCAGGATCAACAATAGATTGTCATAAGTCGGGGGGATATGGAGATTTTGACGCGCCGATCTTGCGTCAGCAGCAGTTGGAATTTGATGCGCTCAAAAAAATGGATGGAATTTTTGGGCCAAGCAAAATGATCGCCGGCATTATAACAAAGGAAATTAAAAGAGAAATTAAAATCATTGAAACGCCCTTTTTGCCCCCGGGCGAAAAGCTGGATGAAGGTTTATACAATCAGAAATTAAAAGATAAGAAATACCTTTTGTTTTTTGGTTCTCTCGGCCTGATCAAAGGTTGCGGAACTATTGCGGAAGTGATAGAAGATTATTTCAGGCTATATCCCGATCACTATTTTGTGTTTGTTGGAAAAGTGCTTGGAAGTCCGGATCCCGGATTAAATATGCTTCAGTATTTACAGAAGAAAGCCGGGAACTTTGCGGAGCGCGTCATTCATTTTGAAAAGACTCCACACACGCAGTTGTTTCCCATCATTCAGCATTCACTTTTCGTTGTGTTGCCTTCACGTATTGATAATTTTCCGAACACCTGCATTGAAGCGATGGGTAATGGGAAAATTGTGATCGGAACAAGAGGAAACGGATTTGAACAGCTTATAACTCATGGTGAGAATGGCTTTCTTGTGAATGTTGATGATGGCGCAGGTTTACTTGAGAATATAAATAACGCGTTAAATCTCCCGCCTGAAAAATTGGCGTCGATGCAGGATAATGCGCGAAAAAGAATTGAGTTGCTCAATCCTGAACTTATCGTTGCTCAGCTGACCGGTTTTTATGCCGATGTTATAAAGAAATTCAAACAATCGTAATTATTATTTTTAATTGCTAAATATGGAAAAGAGTGAAATAACGTTTTCGTTCGGTAAGAACTGGCAGAATTTCTTAAAGGATGTTGATGAGAGTGATTTTCTAAGATCGAAGAAAGACCTTGAAAGATGGTTTGCAAACCGGATAGATCTTAAGGGGAAAACTATTATCGATATTGGAAGCGGCTCCGGACTGCATTCATTCATGTTGCTGACAATGGAACCGCAGAAGTTATTTTCTTTCGATTACGATCCAAACAGTGTTGCGGCAACCAGGTCACTGTTTCAAAAAGCGGGCTCACCGGTTAACTGGACTGTTCAACACGGCAGCGTGCTGGATAGAAACTATATTGATAGTCTCGGAAAATACGACCTGGTTTATTCATGGGGTGTTTTGCATCACACGGGAAATATGTGGGAAGCGATAAAAAATGCTTCCGATGTTGTAAAGCCCGGTGGATACTTTTTGCTTTCTATTTACCAGGGAGTGAAAACTTATGAATATGATCTTGCTTTGAAAAAAAGGTACAACGCTTCCGGTTATCTCGGTAAAAAATGGATGGAATGGAAAGATGGAAAGAAGGGAAGAATCCACTTAAGTGGAACGAAAAAAGATTGCGTGGGATGAACAGGTATCATGATATTGTTGACTGGTTGGGAGGTCTTCCTTATGAGGTTGCTTCCGATGAACAGATGGTGAATTTTCTCACGCCGCTTGGTTTTACCCTTATTGAAAAAGATATGAGCGAAGCTTGCGGAACTTATCTTCTTCAGAAAGCAAAAAATTAATAGAGCTATAACATGTGCGGCATTACCGGATTATTTAAGTTAAACAGCAATGCTGACGAAGCGGAGCTGACTGCCATGAACGACAGTCTTAAGCATCGCGGACCCGATGGTTATGGCATTAAAATGTTCAATAATGGTGGAGTAGGACATCGCAGGCTTTCAATAATTGATCTTTCAACCGGCGCGCAACCTTTGTGCAATGAGGATGGGAGTATCTGGATCACATTTAATGGTGAGATTTACAATTTCGAAGAATTGCGTTCTATACTTAAGCAGAAAGGACATCAGTTTAAAACAAATTCCGATACTGAAGTAATTGTGCATGGATACGAAGAGTGGGGTTATGATGTTGTAAAGAAAATGCGTGGCATGTTTGCCTTTGCTGTTGTGGATCAGAAAAAACAAAAAGTTTTCGTTGCCAGAGATCACTTCGGCATCAAGCCATTGTATTATTATAAAACACATAACACATTTGCTTTCGCTTCAGAGTTGCAGGCTATTAATCGCGTTCACGATTTTAGGAAGGAGATTGACATGAACGCTATTGACCAGTATTTATGGTTGCAATATATACCCGCCCCAAAAACCATTTGGAAAAATGTGTTTAAACTAAAGCCCGCGCATTATATTGTTTATCATTTTAACGG
>CBIHPU010000025.1:0-14968 GCA_966211935.1 uncultured bacterium
ATCTCTTATTGCTCCCATTTCGCCTCGACACCAGATTTCAAGTAATCCATAATCAGAAGTTTTGGGTAATTGATACTTTGTCACATAATGGCTTCCTTTTTCAAATCCACTGACAGGAAAAGTGTCTTCCTGATTGACTATCAACTTACCATAATACCACATTCCATTTGTCGAATCAATTTCAAAGTAAATTGATTGCAAACCGTTACTACCCTGGTACGAAATGTTTCTGTAATCAATATACATTTCATAGCGATAAGACTCCCGGATTGTCTTCTTGATGCCGCCACATGACAACAATACTGTTATAAGTAGAAAAATGGTTATTACTGTTTTCACAATCAGCTTCCTGGGTTTAAAAATTTTTAATGTCTTTTTTATTCCGAAAAACTAACAAATTTTTTTCCATCGTATCTGTACAAGCCGGTATTTCTCGTGCCTGCCCAAATGTTTCCATCTCTATCTTCAAACATACACCAAACGGAATAATTTCCTAAACCATCTTTTTCAGAAAAATTTTTAAACGATTTACCATCGTAACGCCATATGCCACCTTCACCATTATAACCGTTTTTGTTTTCTTCTCCGCAGAACCAGATATTTCCGGCTTTGTCTAATAAACCCGGCGCGCCGATTCTTTCTTTCTCAGTATACTTAGTAAAGTTTTTTCCATCATAGATCCAATTTCCATTGTGTCTTGTTCCCAACCAAATATTACCCGCCTTGTCTTCCAACATATAACGGATCCAACCATCGCCGTTTGGTTTAAAACTGATTAAAGATTTTCCATCGTAACAACAAATACCTTCTCCGCCTGGCAGCATTCCTGATCCGAACCAGATATTTCCATTTTTATCTTCTATCATACAATCAACCATTTTAAGTTGAAGACTATCTTTATTTATGATGTCCCTGTTATCCGGAAAACGCGTGAATATGTTTCCATCATAACAATAAACTCCGTCCGACATGCCAAACCAAAGTTTTCCGCTTTTATCCTGCAACATGCTCCACGCTACACTTTTCGAAGTTGAGATATTGTTCACAGAAGAATTGGGAAAGAAATCTGGTCCGTAAGTTACAGTAACCGGAATACTTGAAATGGCTCTGCCATCATAACGGCAAAGCCCGGAATCGGTGCCAAACCAAATGTTCCCTGCATTATCTTCCAGCATAGAATAAACACGGTTACTGTTTAAACCGTCTTTAATAGTATATTGATTAAATGATCTTCCGTCAAAGCGATAAACTCCTTCGCCGGTAGTTCCAAACCAAATGTCTCCGCTTTTATCCTGTACTACACAACGTGTGTTTGAATACTGATTTGTTCCGAGTGTCCTAGTTAATTTTGCCCGAGCACTTGTATCCGGACGTTGCTTATTGTTACTGTTTTCCTGCAGCTCAATTTTATTTTGAGAAAATGAAAGTGAAGTTGTCACGATCATAATTAGGTTAAAAAGCAGAAATTTTTTCACTTAAATTTTCTATCTAAAACAAAATTAAAATAAGTCAATTAACTGAAATATATTTACGTTTAAGGATACTTTAGCTCCATTTCGTTTATCTCCTTGTTCACCTTAATCCATTCAACCCGTTTCTCTAAATAAGCCGGAACCTCACTTGTTGTCATAAAAAACCGAGTCAAATACAAAACTTCAACCGTACGTTTGTTATAACCGAAAGCTCCAATATCCTGCATTTGAAATTCTATAGTTTTAAAACTTAAGTGTCCGTGTTGATATAATATTGTCTGGGTTTTCCATGTCCCAACCGAAAAAAGTAAATTGAATGGTCCCAAAATAAAGATGACAGTAAGAATTATTGCAGGAAAAATCGTGCCGATAATTTTTCTTTTTATTGGCTTGATCACAAAAATATTCCAGAATAAAATTAAGGGCGACCCAAAAAAAGCGCCATAATAAACGTAGGACTTTATTCCCTGACTTTTTATATCGAAGCGCGTTAATACTTCAAGAAAAAAAAGTAAAACGGTAATGCCGTAAA
Source organism: uncultured bacterium (assembly GCA_966211935.1). Classification (GTDB taxonomy): domain Bacteria; phylum Bacteroidota; class Bacteroidia; order B-17B0; family Aurantibacillaceae; genus AM-1111. The sequence continues at coordinate 2,005 of CBIHPU010000025.1, forward strand.
TAATATTTAATATTTGTGTTGTTCTTTTCAAGTGATGAAATCTTTTTAGCTTTAAATCATCGCTGAACATTTATATAACCTTTATAAACACTGGCAGAAGTTTTAATAATATAAAAATAGGTTCCGTCAGAAACAGCAATGTTATTGTTTTTTCCGTTCCAGTATGGTTCGGTTTGATTTCCCTCGAACATTTTCATGCCCCATCTGTTATAAATAATAACTTCATATTCAATTTCTGAAACGCTAAAACTAAAAAAATCATTTACCCCATCTCCGTTGGGCGTAAAAACATTAGGGATGGTTGCCGTTACCGGTTCTTCAACTTTACACGGGTCAAACTCATTGGTAATTACATCTTCAAAAGAATCGGCCGGAAACGTAAGTACGCTTGCAACTGTAACAACGCATGAATCGAATGAATTGAATGTTTTGTCATCGACGCCGAAAAGAGCTGAAAATTTTTCGCAGGCATTTAACTGAACCGGATCCGTACTCAGCAACTTCACGCTGTCATAACCATACCAGCTTCCATTAATTCCATTTATCAATACGCGCGAGTTGCTAAGATCGAAATCATAAGGAAAAAATCCGCGCGCCCCGCTGCCGAACATATAAAATTTCTTGAAAATGAGATTCGTATCAAGGTAAAGCAGGGATGCCTGTGATTTACCTGTAAAGCCTTCGGGCTCGCAGAGCACAATAAGCTCGTTGTTCTGATCAGTTATTTTGAACGCTTCTTCCGGATATTGCGTTCCAAAAATTTTGCAGGCTGAAATATTAAGGCTCGTATCCAATTTCATTATGTAAATATCTTCCAGACCGAATGTCCCGCAATACAATTTGCCGGCCAGGTAGAGAGAGTTATTTATTTTATGCAGATCATAATTAATCCCCGCGCAAAAATTATAAAATGTTTTTGCCGTTAAAAGATTCAGGTTTGTATCCAGCACAATAACGGACAGGCAGGAGTTTGTGTCTTTATAGCCTGAGTAAGTACAATACAATTTACCCTCATAATATTTAAGAACGGTGCCGCTTTGGCTATAGAGCGTCTTCACCGAAACGGTTTTTAAAATATTCCCTGACGTCTTATCGATTTTCATGATCAGTGTTGAATCATCATCGTTAAATCCAAAACTCACTTTGTCACCGCTCAGAAAAATTCTCTCCGGGATGGAAATCATATTTGCATCTATCAAACCAAAATCGGTAGCGCTTAACTGGTATATTCTGTTGGCCCAGGTTACATTTCCGGTGGTATCCATTTTGATCAGAACCGGTTCATATTTAATAATTGTGCCGGAAGAACGTGTGCCGGAAATGTAGTAACCGCTACTGTCGGTAATTATTCCAACACCGTTATACTGTGCTTCGGGAGTATTTATTCGTTTTGAAAAAATAACGCTACCGTCGCCGGAAAGTTTGAGTAAATTCAGATTAATGGTCGCACTTCCTGCAATCTTTTGAGTGTCTACCGAAGTAAATCCGACAAGTATTCTGTTGTGATGATCAACTGCCAGAGATCCTTGAGAGTTAAATCCTGATTCAGCGTTAAACTCATAACCTTTTTCGAATGTAATATTCTGCGCCGCTGACCGGAGGGCAAGAAAAATAAATATTGCGGCCAGGATTCTCATCTACTGATAAACACTTTTTCTGGTTCTCAAAAACTTCAAAATACCGCAACCACCTTTTTCCTAAAAACTCTTAAGTCAATGCCGATGCCCGCTTTCAGAGAAAAATCATGTCTGCCCGAAACGAATTTACTTTCATTGAGTACCGGAATATTATAACCATAACTTGCGGCGGCAATAAGACCAACATGCTCAAATAAATCAATCATTAAACGGCATCCAATTTCAGGTTTTAAGTTAGCGCCATACTCGCCATTGTTATTAAAAAATGTGGGCGACAAACCCAGGTAGGGGAATAAAACCCGGTTGCGGGAATATTTTATCGACTTAATAAAAGAAAGACTTATTTCATAATCCTGTGAATTCAGGTAATCTATCCTCGAAGAAACTCCTTTAAATCTGCCGGAAGTGCAGTTAAAGCTGTACTCTTCATATGTCAGATAAAATGAATTATAAAACTGCCGCTGCAGCCGGTAAGAATTTCCGTACTGAAAAGATAAAAACCGATAGTCATAGCCGTAGAAACTCTTTGCTTCGACAGAGATAAGTGCGAATACCAATACTACAATTAGCCTTTTCATATTCAAGCTCCGAGATTTTCTACCGACCATCACTAAGTTAATTTAATTCCGGCATCAGGAGGCGCAGGTCGTGACGGTTTAACTTCCACACACGGAATTTTTCAGGTTTCACAACCCAACCTTTTGTCTGAAGAAAAATAAAACAACAAGAATAACTATTGAGAACAATGTCCCAACCGGCAAATACCAAAGCGTAAAAATACTTATGCAGATCCCGTAAACAAATGCCCATTCTTTGTTTGTCCACACTGCAATAAGCCACAGCAACCATAAAATACCGAAAAGTATAAAAAGCCATCCGAGCTTAAACACATCAATATTCATTTTGTAGAACAGCTGCGCCCATGGACCGGGCTTTTCGGGACCGATATATTTTCCTTTTACCAACACGAAAATTCCATCGAGCAGCATGTATGCTCCGTTAAGGAAGGCGAGTGTGGATATTAGGATTTTCATGTAGTGTTTTTCTTTTGTCTTCAGCCAGTCACCTTTTTTTGAATAATCTTGCAAATTAACAGGCCTACCGTAAATGTCGAGATTAATGTTGTCAAACTTAAAAAAACTAACGGCAGAATAAAACTGAAAAAAAGATCAAATTGAAAAACAAAAGAAGTCAGAAAAATCGAAAGAAACGAAAGAACATTAACTGCAAATGTATAAAGGAATGAAACGTTCAAAATATTTTTATTTTTTAAAATCAACTTTTCCGCAAATAGTCCGGCTGGCCAAAGCGAGACCAAAAACACGATTGTCATAACTATAATGGGAATTCTATAAAAATAAAAAAGACTAATAGCAGGAAGCCCTTCCTGTGTGATTGCCGCCGTAAAAACAAGAATGCACACGCAAATCAAAAAAATAAGTAATAAGCCCAGAGGTGCTCCGATCGCAACTGATATCCATGCGCCTTTGTTTTTCATATTACATCATTTTGCGGCAACCATTTATTACGCGAAATTTTTTTGTACAGCGATTAATTATATCTCCCCGAACCGGTTGACGCTGAGTCTGGCAGCTTTTTTATCCGCAGTAGCTTTTAAGTTTAAACTAATTTAAAAAGAAAAAGCAAGACGGGCGTTTTAAGCCTTAAAGAGTGTCAGGCATGTATCAACTATCCACGAAAATTTCTGTCGCCTTTAAATCCTGCATTGTTACTAAAAATGAAAGGTTCTTATCGTGCTCTGCTTCAAAGGTAATTTCCCAAATAATGTTTTTGTCTTCGCACTTTGGAATTTTTAAATACACCGGGCGAAACTCCTGTTTAAAATTGACAATTCTGAAATCTTCTCCCATGTTTCTGTATTCTCCTTCAATCAAAGCAATTACTGATTCCGAAATTTTCTTGTAATTATCTTCTATGTATTTATAAAAGCCAACTTGTTTTTGTGTAGGGCCTGAAATGGTTCCGTCAATTGCAATATCAATAATTTCGTTTGACGGTTTAAAGTGTCGATTACATTCGAAATAACTCTCGGGCTCATTTTTATCGCCCATGAAAATCATCGAACCGAAAAAATCGTTTTGAATCTTAATTGTCTTCCCGAATATAAAATCAAAAAACCCCATTGGTATTATTGTTTTTTCCCTCTTTAAAAGCAGACTTAAATTTACCAGAAATCTTACCCACAGGAAGGCTATGTTATCACATGATAAATAATAATGATAAGCACTATTACGCCTAATAGTATAATCCGGCTCATAAAAAATACACTTATCAATTCAGATAGCTTTCTGTCATATCCTCCTTCCCTGAATTTGCGGGCATAAATAAGACGCGCTACAATAGGAACAATAATAGCCAACACCTTAACATCCTTCTCTAACGGCTCATTAGCTCTGGAAATCCTGATCTTTCTGGATTCTTCCTCACGGGCGCGAACACTCTCAATCTTCGCAGAATCAATATTTCTCTTTTCAAACTCAGCTTGAGCTGCATCAATAGCCTTAGGCGCATAGTCTTCTCTGTTAGCTGTTAGTATAGAAATTAATTCATTGTCAGTTTTCTTTGACATCACGTCGGCAAAATTGTAATCCATTTAATTCTTCTTTAATTATTTTTTCTTTAATAACCGAGCCGCAATAGCAGCACGCCGGCTGTTATGAAAGTTAACTTTCATTCAATCTCGTATTCATAACCATGTCACCAAAACTCTTGTCCGACCACAAAAAAACAACGTCCACAGGAATAAATAATAAATTTATGTAATTCCTCAAAGTAATTTTAAGAATATTCGGAACTCTAGTCGTCCTACTATTTACTATCTGTATTCCTGCTAATTTTTTGCCAATACTTTTTCCATTTCTAAAGTCTTTCAATAACAGAGTCCCAAACGCAAGAATTGTATAGCAATAAAAAAACTGTCCGTACGAAGTCTCGGAATGGAAATTTTTATTTTCTCTTAAGTCATAAAACACCCATATGAAATAAATAATTGTCGGCAGGAAAATTAGCAGGTGGACAAATAAGTCAATCAAATATGCTTTAATTCTTTTTCTTGTCATTTCGTTAACGTTGCATAGCGTTTTGCGTCTGCGGTCTCGTTGGTGTTGAGCCACGTTTGCGTATGTGATCGTTTGTGTCATCGGCCGACGCAAAGGTGGCAATTAAAAATCAGCCTGAATAGCGCCACAACGGCCGTTAGCTGCAATTATGCGCCGCTTCATTTTTTTGTTAGATCATAAACTATTACGATATAGTTTTTAAAGTGAAACCCGAAGTCGGCTACAGGCTCTATATAATTAGAGTAGCCATTTGGAATTCCCGTAAATTCACCAGACTCGTAAGCTATAACTTCGTAGGTTCTGCCAACATATTCTTTATTCATCCTCTCCTCTGTATCCCGCCCCATGCTACCAACTTCCTTTCCGTATAAATATTTATGTAAATCGAAACCATTTCTCGGGAAATGTCCTGTTTTATCTTCGAAATCTAGAATGACGTTACCTCCAACAGATTTACCTTCAACACTCTTTATTTTTAAAACATAACTCGACCTGTAATAAACGGCATCTAGTAATTCTCCACGTACAATTTCGATCGTCATTTTTAAGGCTGTACCAAATGGGTGTTCGAGTTTTTCTTTTATTTGATTGGAAGACGATTCAACTTTCGTCGATTTACAACAGGTAACCAGTGAAATAAAAAATATATAAACTATTTGACGACTCAATTTAATCATAATTGCACCTAACGTTTTGCGGTTGGCATTGCTTCAGGCTATTCTTTTATCCGCCGAAGCTTTACTTGTTATTTAAAATTAAAAATAAAAAGCAAAAGAAAAATGTAAACAGTTCAGTCAGCGCTGATACGCGATCGTAAACATTAAAGCAGGAATTTAACCGACCTACCTTAACGTGCCGCCTGCTCCTGGCAGCTGTCTTCATTTTCTACGTAAAAATTCCTCTCTCAACCGGATTCTTTATCTTTGGTAAAACTAAATCCCCATTATGAAAAAAATCTACTCTATTCTTCTTAGCTTGTCGCTAGCAGCAATTGCTTCTGCGCAAGTCTGTGATTCAAGTGGTAACGTTATTATTTACTCCAATTATGACGGAGGAACACTGAATATAAACGTAGATCAGAACATTCCAAACCTGAAGATCGGCATTGTGAGTTACGAGGCCATGAATGTAAACATTTCAGGAGCCTTCGCCGGCAATGTAACTGAAGTAAGATATGCCGGGTACAACAGCACCAACAATACCAATTGCAGTCCAACTGTGAGTACAACCGCAATATCGGGTGTGCCCAATTCCGTTGATACGATCATTACCTATCCTCCAGCGGGCTATAATAATCCTAACGGGTACAGCCTCATCATCTGCAATTATTCCTGCAATAACCAGACTAGCCAGGGAGGTTGCAATACACCGGACCAGGTCGTTCATTATTTTATGGATGCGTTTGGCGGAACGTTTCGCTATCATTATACGCAGTACGGTTGTTTTAGCGCTACAGGCAGTTATAACGTAAGTGGTGGTGGTAACTGCTGCATTGTTCCTACTACACTCGGGGTAAATTCGGTGGCAAACGATCAAACAAAAAACCTTTTTCCCAACCCGGTCCAGGGAGAATTGAATGTACATTTCTCTACCCAAACAGGTACGCACAACCTGGAGCTGTACAATGTCCTTGGACAGAAAGTAACAACCTTTTCATTCCCCGCTGAAACACAAAAAACGAAGATTGATCTGACCGACCTGGCAAAGGGGGTTTATTTTGTGAAAGTGGAAGAGAATGGCAAGGTGGTAACACAAAAAATTATTGTGGAGTAATTTCTTTTGACTTCTGGATAAAACGCTTCTTTCTGAATAAGGGGGAAGCGTTTTTGGTTTTATGAATTTTTTTGTTCGTAACAGTGTCATTTTCCCATACTCCAACAGGACAACAACGTCAACTACAAATGGGATTCTTTAATTTTGAATGCTACCAACTAAGGGAAGCTTTCACTGGCTATTTAAAAATCGAGCCGGAGTTTGTCCTGACCGAGACTTTGCGAGCGTCAGGATAGTGCCACACCGGTTGTTACTTGCAGGCTTAACTTAGTCGCCCGTTTTTATCTTTTCCTTTTTTATTTCTGTTTGCGTAATAAAATGTCGTAAACGTCAATACTACAATTAAACCCATTCCGCCGTAATATAAATAGGCTGGGATATATGTGCCGTTTCTTGATAATTTACTCGAAACAACAACCGGTTCACTGTGTCTGACTATTAATTCATCTTCCTTTTTTTCGGTTTCGTTTTGAGGATTAAGCTTTGTCGTAACGTGTGCGTTATTTAATATTTGAGCAGTTAACTTTAATGTCGCATCATTTGCACCATAATATCTTACGTCTTCCTCTGAAGCATCGTCAGTGTAGGCCCATACCGCGCTTTGACCAACAATATTTTGCATAAACATTTCGCTAATTGAATTTGTTATTGCTACAAGATTAACGTCAGCAAAATTTCCGATTTTATACTTTTTATCTAAGTGTGGTACTCCGTCATGAATTTCACCACACATAGCATACAATTTCACAGATTTTGATTGACGTTTTTCGAGTTTAACCCATAAGGGTTCAGTAATAATCATGTCTTGTGTCGAACTGTCTTCGGATAATAACATTAATCCGTTATCGAAGTAAATATAAAGCGGAGTGTCAACAATATTTCTCATTTTAATCGACATACATTTTCCATAATACTGACCATTTGCGTCGGTATAATCATAACTTTCATCAGAATTCCATGCGCCATTGAGCGAGTAAGTGATTAACTTCTTTTCAATAGCATCTTTTATTCGATATTGTTTGGTCTCGTCATTTTGTCCAAATAAAAAGACGCTTAAAAACAAAAAAAGAAATGTAAGTTTTATGTGTGTCATATAGTTAAACTTGCAACAAACGATTTGCCGGTTGGCGTAGCGCGCCTTTCCTAACAACTAATATACATCGAAAGGCGCGTATTGCCAATGCGCTGTTAGCGGACGTTTTTGTTGTATGAATTTACTAATTCTTTTCTGTGTCATCGAGGAAGTGTATACCTAGTACTCTCCGAGATCTCTAACGTCGACTTCGATGCCGTCTAAATTACGAAGTATTCTCAAGTCATCTGAATTTTCTAAATCGCCAGTAGAAAAGTCGTATCTGAAAGCTAAGTCTCTTTGACCAAATTGAAAGGCGAATATTTTACCATTGGTAGGGCAAACTAAGACGCCATTGCCATCAATGAGTAACTTGATTGAGTCAGGGAAGCTTTTACCGTAAACATCCCAAAAATCGGCTAATGCTTCATGGTAATAATAATTGCCTGACTTGCTTTTATTAATGATCGTGATCAAATCAACCTTTGGATTTATTCCAAGATGTTTAAACAAAAGCGCATTGTCATCATTCGCCAGTATCTTTTCTACGATCGTCATGTTCTTGAATTTATCAGCAGACTTTTCATGACAGCCAATTAAAGAGAACAAAATCATACACAGAAAATATCTCATACACAGAATGTTCGCTAACGTTTTGCGGCTTGGCATTCGGCCCGCCGACCTTATGTCCCGCCGAAGCGCAGCGGAGGCAAACCTTTTGTCCGCCGGCAAAATGACGCCACTAGCCGCTGTTATAGGTTGTTGCCGCCACATAGGTGCGTCTCGGTGCGTGTCTGCCGAATTATTGTTTTTTGGTATAGCTGTTAGAATAAGGGTATTCAAAATATACTTTGTCCAAAATGAATTTCTTTTTCTTACGATTGTAATTAAAAGTAACGTAGCCATTGTGTATGGGCCAAGAACTAACTTTCCCACTTGACTTTTCGACGAGAAACCTAATAAACCCAATTTCAATGCGGTCTTTTGTGAATTTTATTTCAGCAATATTTGTGTAGTCATAGGATTTGCGATATTCAAGTCTTTTTGCACCTTCTTCGTCGCTTGTTAACAGTATTATTTTAGTGTTAACAATTGTCGTTGGTAATTTAATATCCTTTAAGTCGTTATATTGTCCAATAAATAAACTGTCTGTTGTGTTTTTGTCAATATTAGAAACTGCTTTGAGATACTCCTCGATCGCCTTAGAGTAAATGTCCGATGTTTCTTTAGTCTTAGGAGATGTCGTTTGTCCGAACGAGAATAACGGCAAAATAAAAGTATAAATCAGAAGTCTTTTCATATTTATCAGGTCATAATTTGTCGGCGAGGAATTGTCCTGCGGCAATTTCCTATAACTTCTTTCTTGCCGAAGCTTTCTTTCGGCTATCCAACAATTTCTGCTGGCTTGCCGAAGGTTTGTTGCGGTTTATTTGTTTATTTATTTCTAAAATAATATTCTAATTAGAATTCCGTAAAAATCCAATTTCTACCTCCCCACAACCAATTTCTTCACTCCCACCAACCTCTTATCAGAATATACTTTCACAATGTACTCTCCCACCGCAAATCCGCTCAATGAAATTGTTGTTGTGTTCGCGTTCAGTTGCCCCTCGCCTGCTCTTCTTCCGTTCAGATCAAAAACCTGGTAATGCATTTTCGGCATCAGCTTTTCTACTCCAATTGTAAACTGACCAGCGGCAGGATTCGGATAAACAGTAACTCCATCTCTTTCAAGTTTCTCTTCATCAACCCCAAGTAAAACAGAACTCACTCCGTTCGCGGTTGCGTATTCACCCAACCTCAACGTATCCACAATAAAATATCCATATTTACCTGCTGTGCCTCCCAATTTAAACTTGGTGTACTTCTCCACTTCCTGCCAGTCGTCTGCAGTATTTTTTCTGTACAGTAAAATCACGCTATCTGCAGTGACTGTTGTAAGACAGGTATCAAGATATGGTGTTACTCCTGTTGTAATTTTTCTTCCATCGAACCAGAACGTCGCCTTGCTTAAAAAATTCGGAGTAAGAATTCCATCCACTTTCCAGTAATGCTGCGTGTTGATCTTAAAATTGTTTACGTTGTTCTTGATGCTGTCCGGACCAACAAAACTATGCTCCACTCTCACCCAACTGGAATCTGTTCCAATATTCTGCACATTCAATGTAAGATTGCCTGGAGTGAGGCTGTGGGTACCAACCGTGGTGATCGTTTTGTATTTAGACGAGATCGCGTCGCTGATCCTGGAATCAACATTTATTCCAGTAAAAACGGGATCAAATGGAAGCGTGAACGTTGCATTACTGTATTGTCCGCTTGCTGTAATTGTCTTAACCGTATTCTGCCAGCCGGAATTTTTAAATGTAATTTCCAATGGAACTCCCGTGTAAAAATTCGGCGCGTTCTTCAGTTTCTGACGCACATAAACTGTCACATCAAAATTTCCACCATTAGGAACAGATGTAACACTGTCAATAGAAAAATGCGGCCATCCAGGATTCAACACCCAATCCGTAATGAACTGGTTCATGTTTTTTCCTGTCGCGGTCGTGAGCAAATTTCCAAACTCAACTGAGTTCATATTCTTAAATGCTTTCTGCTGCTGAACATAATTCAATCCGACTTTAAACAACGAATCTCCAAGGTATGCACGCATGGTATGTGCAACATCCGCTCCTTTACGATACACGTGATCGCCGTAAGTATACGCATGCGGCACTCCGCTCACTGCAAGATTTCCTTCGCGGTGATGAGCGTAATGCACCATGTCTTCGTGATTGGTTTTAATTGCGGCGATGTAAGTGTCCCAACCATAATACCAGTCGCGGAACAAATATTCAGAATAGGAAGACATTCCTTCGTTGATCCACATATCGCCCGCAGTTTCGCAGGTAAGATGATCTCCCCACCAATGATGCGCGAACTCATGCGCCATCAACGACGCTTCGTAAGTGAGTGAGCCGTTTGCGGTAACGCGCGGATAAGAAATATTTGTTGCATGTTCCATTGCTCCGCTGTTGAAAGGAACAAGGCAATATCCGATCCGCTGCCAAACATAAGGGCCGTACCAGTTCTCAAAACCGGCAAGCGCGTTTGGCAAATGAATAAAAGAATTTTTCAGGTTGGTTGTGTCCGCAGGCAAAGCTGTAAGCATAACAGGAATTTGTCCGAGCATTCCGGTGTAAGTCTGATTTACGTGTGTGTAAGCCGCGATGGAAATTGAAGCGAGATAAGAAGGAATTTCATCGTTGAGTTGCCAGGTGCGTGTGCGGAGTCCTGATGTGTCTGTTACATCATTTGTAAGTACTCCATTGCAATACGCGACTTTTCCGCCGTTGGTGGAGATATTGAAAACATATTTTGCGCGCTCAGAAAAATTATCGAAGCATGGATGAAAAACTCTTCCGTACGTATGCGGATCTGCTGCGAATCCAACGCCGAGATTATAGGAGTATCCGCTCTGCCAGTACCATCCTCCCCATCCGGATGCGTCCATAACAGGAGTTCCGTGATAATAAACGGCAATGTCAAGTGTATCAGTTGTGTTGAATGATGCAGGAAGATTTACTTTCAGCAACGTGTCGTTGTAATTGTAGGTGAGCTGTGTGTTGTTGTAGGTTATGGAGTCGACTATCATTTCGAGCAGATCGAGGCAGATATAATTGAGTCCTTTTATTTTGGGCGCGAAGCGAACAACTGTGTTGCCAGCAATTATTTTGTTGGTGAAATCTGTTATGTTGAGAGAAATGGTGTATTTAATGATGTCGGCTGTATCGCTACGCAGATTTTCGGGGGCAGTCATTACCGACGGATTAAGCGCGTGGGATTTGAGATGCTGGCATCCGGTACCGTTGTGCTGTGCAACTGATAAAAAGGAAAATAAAATTGTGGAGAATAGAAGGGAGAGATGTTTCATTTTCATTGGAAGATTGAAGAATTAAAGGTAAGAAAAAGGCGGGAGATTTGCGAGGGCAGTTTCACGCGGAGAAGCCAAGTAAGCGGAGGGCGCGGTTTTTTTCTCGCGACGGCCGCAACGCCGCGACGTTAAGAAATCTATGTGTGCTATGTCTCTATGTGTTTTTAAAACTTTCACGCGGAGAGAGCAGAGTTCGCGGTTTTTTTCTCGCGACGGCCGCAACGGCGCGACGTGATTTTCGCGCGGAGGTAGCGGAGATCGCTGTGTTGAATTTCTCCGCGATCTTTTCTCTCCTTTGCGCACTCCGCGTGAACCTTTAATGCGATTTCACGAGGAGAGCGTGGAGGGAGCGGAGACCGCGGTTTTTTCTCGCGACGACCGCAACGGCGCGACGTTAAGCAATCTATGTGTGCTATGTCTCTATGTGTTTTAAAATTTTCACGCGGAGAGCGCGTTTTTTTTCTCGCAAATCTTCTCAAAGGATCTCATTCCATCTTTCCAACCGCTAATGCAACTTTAATGTCCATAAAAGAATATTCCTCTCCCAACTTTGCTTTTATCTCGGTTAACTTTTGCGTCTGCATTTCAGACACAACGCGGGTGATAAATTCTATTTTCTCCTGCGTCACAAATTTCTCCGCATCAATTTCACCTGATTCTATAAAAGGAACCAAATGACTTTCTATTGTACTGACAACAAACTTTCTTTCTTTGGCGATCTCTTCCACCGTTTGTCCCGATTGAAACATTTCATAAGTAATTTCCCTTGTTGGCTTTTTCTTTGGCTTTACTTTCTTATCAAGAACAGATGATTTCGCCCCCGCAAAATACTTCTGCCTCTTCGCTTTTGCTTCCTCGCTATCCTGCCCGATATCGTACAACTCATCGTCCGAAAAATCACGTGGAATATATTTTCGTCCCCTGTTCTTATAACGGGATTCCATTTTGTCGTCAACCATTCTTTCGAAAAATTCATCATCAGCGTGTTTGCTAGTGTTACTTCTTTCTTTTCTTTTTCTTTATAAAGAACCTTTCTCAACTTTTCATCGCGCTCCTTTTCATCTACCAGGTTGTTTAAATCCGCCTTACTGAATTCCCTTCCATGCAAAAACGCGTTGGTCATCAGCAACCCTTTTTTCATCTTTTTCTGTTGCTCGAACACCATCAACTCCAGCTCAAGCAATTCTTCAAGATATTCTTTAACGCGCTTTTCCGTCTGGTTAACATGCTTTGCTTTGTCAAGAATGTTGTCGGCTATTGCAGAAAGAGCTTCGCCAAAATATTTTTCAGCTGCACTTACCCGTTCATACAGAAACGGAGCAATGTCTTTTTCACCGGAAGAAAATATTTCATTTAATTGTGCAATAAATTTTTCGGCGTGTGGCAGGAGCCGGCTCACCATGGCATAAACTTCCTTCACCCATGCTGCGTTCTTCGCTTTTACCGATCGCTTTTCATTCGCAAGATAACCTGCCTCATGTTCGGC
>CBIHPU010000026.1:0-14306 GCA_966211935.1 uncultured bacterium
GTGGTTCAACGGGCGGTGTGCCGATTGCAAATCGGCGATACGGCAGATTAAAAATCTGCGTTACGTGGTGGATGGATTGGGCGACAGGCTCTGACGTTGTTTCCTGCAGTGACCTGGCTGGAGGTTGTAACGATCATGGAACGTTGCGGACTGTGCCGTCGGGATTGTGCCAGGCTTTGCGGCCGAACCAGACGTCCATTTGTGCTTCCATTTCCTGCTGGGTTTGGAAGCTGTAGGTTTTGGGGGATGATTCGCCGCGCATGAGAATGGTGACGGAAAGGCCATCAAAGGAAAGCATGCGGATGTCTTCCCATTGAATTTTGAGGGGCGGTTTCTCCATGAGTCGCGCGGATATTTCCCGAGGGGCAAGTGGGCGGCAACGAAAAAGTGAGGCGGGAAGGAGGGCTGGAGGGCTGAGTCGTGTGCGCCCCGCTTTGGGGGTTTTTTCCGCCGCAAAAAAAAAAAACCCCCCCGGTTAAAGGCCTAATGGTACAACGCAAAAAAAAAATTCACGCGACAGCTGGTCCTGAAACAAGATATTGTTGCTGAACAAAACCTGCAACTTCTTTCTCGAGAGACTTCATCTTTCCGTGAAACGCGGCGAAATAAATAATTAACGGAATAAGGATGCCGAGCAAAAGAAGAGAAAAAACAAACAGTAATTGTCCTCCCATTGTCGGGAAATTTCCGTTAATGAGCAAGGCCTTTTTACCGACCAGAATTGTGGTGCCTATTGATCCTGATTTTTGAACCACAATAATATTTTTTCCACGCATAAAAATTTTGTGATCCGGAAACTTCTGCTGAAGCGCGTTTCTTAAATGATCTACGTTAACAGGGGCATTTGGATTTACAGGTACTTTCATGGTTATTGGGTTTTAGAGGAAATAAATTTATAACAATATTGCGAAGAGGCAATAGGCACAGAGTTATTTGCAGTGATCTTATTAACCACATCTTACGAAAAGCGATTGGGAATATTTACCGGATAGCAGACCTGTTGAACGTTGCGTCGTGATCGGTGCGGAAAATTTATTAGTAATTTCAATATAAAACCTTGCATCCATAGAGCAGTGCTTCCAGCTCTTCGATATCGGTTTTGGAAATATAATTGCCCCGCAGATCAAGAACCGAAAGATTCTGCAGATGACAAATCGTATCGGGAATCTTTGACAGTTTATTATTTCGCAACGACAAAACTGTAAGGTTTTTCATCTTGTAAATCTCCCTCGGAAGTCGTGTAAGTTTATTGTTGTCAAGATTCAAAGACTCAAGGCCCGCTGCCTTTTCAAGATTCTCAGGTATTGCCTGTATCCCGCAATTCTTCAAAGACAAAACTTTTAAATTTTCTATTCTGAAAGTAACGCGCGGACATGAATCAAGAATTACACTTTCCAGTACAAGCGTGTTCAGATTTTTCATCAGGCGAAGATTTTTTGTGAGCTTCAGTGAATCATCTGTTGCGGTGAATTTAAACACTTTAAGTCTCTGCAGATATGCAATATCATTTGGAATAGAGTCTATGCTGCTACCCATAATTTCAAAATGCATGAGAGAACCCCAATTCTTAAATTCAGGAAAGGCATTGATCTTATTTCCTACACTGCAGAAATAGACGAGATTGGTCAGTTTACCTAAGCCTTCAGGCAAATCCACTGGACCAGTATTTGCGCTCAGATGCAGTACCTGCAAATTTCTGAGTTTTCCGATTTTGTTCCAAAGTTTAGGTACAAGTTCCTGGTAGCTAAGATCCAGTTTGTAAACACCATCGCCAATTTTCAAAGCAGTTTTCAGATCCTTATACACTTCAGCGCCCAACGGACCATAGCCCTCGTAATTCTGGGCAATGAACAGTAGCGGCGCCAAAAAAACTATCGTAAAAAATTTTTTCATTCTAATAGCTGTATTCAACATCATGTCCATCACCCAACTGCAGAATAACTTTTTTCTTTGAAGGATGCCTGAGATTATTAATATTTATTTTAATTATTTCCTCTTTGAATTGCCTGCAGTTATCCGTTTTCACTGTATCATCCAGAAACATTTTTACAGCGGGGGGAGATGATTTGCTGAATTTACCATTACTCTTCAGCATAAAATAATGTTCCTTGCATCCACCCGAATAATTAACACGCATTGTTAGAATATTTCCATCTACAAAAACGGAATCGATATTAACGGCGGGCCGGGAAGGATAAACATAATCAGGATCGATGAGCGGTCTGGAAGCATTATCAACTGTGCCGCTCTGAGATCTGGCCTTACATCCAATTGCAAACAGGGAAGATGACAACATCAGGACAATTAGAAGTCTGCTCATACTTTTCAAACTTAGTTAAAATAATAAACTTCATCAAGACGAAAACTGCCAGGGAACGAAATGTTAACACAGCAAGGCCACCCTTTTTCTTATCTTTGCAGCGGTCATGTATTCCATTCTAAAATTCTTCTGGTCTAAGAATATTCCGCGTTGGACAATCCTGCTTATCGATGTGGCCATCTGCGCCTTTTCGCTTACGCTTGCATTGTTCCTTCGATTCAATTTCGCGGACATACCCGAACCGGACAGAAGTAATTTACCAATGATGTTCGCATTGGTTCTTTCCGTGCGGCTGATTTCTTTCCTTGTCTCAAAAACTTACAAAGGAGTTGTGCGTTACACCGGCGCACGCGATGCGTCCAGGATTTTTATAGTAGTGGTTTCGGGAACGCTTCTGCTTCTGCTTGTAAATATTATTACCAGGTATTTTGTATTAGGATTTTACCTTATTCCTCATTCGGTTGTGATCATTGACGCTTTGGTAACAATGGCGATCATGATCTCTACCCGTCTTGCTGTTAAGGCAATCTATTTTGAAAATAAAAATCCCGAAAAACAAAAAGCGAATGTGCTTATTTACGGAGCAGGTGAATCGGGGATCATAACAAAACGCACGCTGGACAGAGACGCTGCTGTGAAATATAAAGTGATTGGTTTTATTGACGACGACGGAAAAAAAACAGGGAGGAGCCTTGAAGGAGTTTTCGTTTTTGGTCCTGATAAAATGGAGAAACTTATTCGTGACAACGAAGTTGAGACAGTGATCATTTCCATCCAGGAACTTTCGCCGCAGAAAAAAAATGAAATCGCGGAAAAATGTTTTGAACTTAATGTTCGTGTCTTGAATGTGCCGCCTGTAACCAAATGGATCAACGGCGAACTTAGCCTGAATAAGCTGAAAAATTTAATCATTGAAGATCTGCTTGAACGCGCGCCAATTCGTCTTGATGCCGATAAAATAAAAAAACAGATAGAAGGAAAGTCAGTTCTTGTTACCGGTGCGGCTGGCAGTATTGGATCGGAGCTTGTGCGGCAGATCTTAAAATTCAATCCTGAAAAAATCTATTTGCTGGATCAGGCTGAATCTCCTTTATATGAAATTGAGAGTGAACTTTCAGAAAAATTTCCTTCTTCAAAATTTGAAACTGTACTTGCAGATGTTCGCAGCCGCGAGCGGATGGAAAATGTTTTCCGTACGTTTCAGCCACAGATCGTTTATCATGCCGCTGCGTACAAGCATGTGCCGATGATGGAGCACAATCCTTCTGAATCTTTGCTGACGAATGTGCTGGGAACAAAAATTCTTGCGGAGCTTGCTGATGAATATAAAACCGAAACTTTTGTTTTTGTGAGCACCGATAAGGCTGTAAATCCAACGAACGTAATGGGTGCAAGCAAACGCATCGCGGAAATTTTCATCCAGTCGTTTGGGAAAACCAGCAGAACAAGATTCATCACAACAAGATTTGGAAATGTACTTGGTTCAAACGGATCTGTTATTCCAAGATTCAGAAAACAAATTGAACAGGGAGGTCCGGTAACGATCACTCATCCCGATATCACACGCTACTTCATGACAATTCCCGAAGCGTGTCAGCTGGTTCTTGAAGCGGGATGCATGGGCAAAGGAGGAGAAATTTTTGTTTTTGATATGGGCAAGAGTGTAAAGATCATTGATCTTGCCAGAAAAATGATCCGTCTTTCCGGACTTACCGAAGGAAAAGATATTAAAATTGAAATAACAGGTTTACGTCCCGGAGAAAAACTGTACGAAGAACTGCTGGCTGATTCTGAGAACACCTTGCCAACACATCATCCGCAAATTCTTATAGGTAAAGTGAAAGAATATGAATTTAAGGAAGTGAAAGAAAAAATTGAGGAACTCATAACTTTATTCTGGCAACAAAACAACAATGAAATTGTCACGCATATGAAAGAACTTGTTCCCGAGTTCAAAAGCAACAATTCAGTTTTTCAGCAATTGGATAAATAATCATAGTCCAAGTGTATTGGTCAAAACAAAACCAAGAGTAACAGCAAATGCCAGCACCGGCCGCTAAACTCATCAACCAACCAAGGTTTTTTCTTGCTATTTTTATTCAATGAAAAAACTGGCAATAACTCTCACCTTTCTTTTTTGTTTTGCAGCTTACGCTCAAAAGCCGGCCGCAGTAAAAAAAACGCAAACACCAAAGCTTGTGGTTGGTATTGTAGTCGACCAGATGCGTTACGATTACCTATGGAGATACTGGACAAAATATGGAAACGGAGGATTTAAAAAATTGCTGAACGAAGGATATTCGTGCAAAAACACACATTTTAATTATGTGCCAACGTATACAGCGCCCGGGCACGCTTCAATATATACCGGAACAACCCCGGCAACTCATGGCATCATCAGCAATAACTGGTACGACAGAGACGCTGGGAAAATAATATACTGCGTTGATGACTGGGATGTGAAGGGAGTCGGAACTACATTGGCAAAAGGACAAAAATCGCCAAAGCGAATGCTGGTTACAACAATGAGCGACCAATTACGATTGAGTACTCTGAATAAATCCAAAACATTCGGTATTGCTATTAAAGAGCGTTCTGCTATTCTGCCCGCAGGTCATACTGGCAACGGAGCATTTTGGTTTGATGGAGGCACCGGTGGATTTGTTTCTTCCACACATTATATGGAACAGCTTCCTGCATGGGTGCAATCCTTCAATGAAAAAAAACCTGCAATTTCCTACCTCAGTAAAGGATGGAAAACATTGTTGCCAATAGAGCAATACACAGAGAGCCTGGAAGACAACAGTAAATATGAATATTCTCCAACCAAAACCGACTCACCGGTTTTCCCTTATGATTTTTCAAAACAACTGGCAGAAAAAAAATACGAAGCCATTGCTTATACGCCTTTTGGAAATACTCTAACAAAAGATCTGGCTATTGAATGTATTAAAGCGGAGCAATTGGGGAAAGACGAATTTCCTGATATGTTGTGTGTGAGTTTTTCCTGTACAGATATTATTGCGCATAGTTACGGAACAAAAGCAATTGAAGTAGAGGATACGTATCTGCGGTTGGACAAGGATATAGAAGAACTGATCATGACCCTCGACAAAGAAGTCGGTAAAGGCAATTATACCATTTTTCTTACGGCGGATCATGGTGGCGCGGAGAACGCGGAATATCTGAAAGACAATAAAATTCCAGCGGGATTAATTGACGAAGGAAAAATGCAAAAAGACATACGAACTTTTTTGCATGGAGTATACGGAGACTCACTTGCGCTGGCATATACCAATCAGCAAATTCATTTGAACAATCCGGTTATTTGGGAGAAAAAGATAAACAAAGATGAAGTAATTGGCAGATTGAGTGATTGGCTGATGGCACAACCCGGAATTTCTGAAGTTTACAGTTACCGAGATATGCGGATTGGTTCTTATGAAAGCGGGAGCATGAAATATTTAATTCAGCGAGGATACAATCATAAATTGAGCGGTGATGTTATTGTGCATTTCAATCCGGCGTGGATGGAATACGAAACAAAAGGAACGACACACGGCGCGCCATATTCGTACGACACGCATGTGCCACTTATTTTTTACGGCGCGGGAGTTAAAAAAGGCGAAACGGTGGAAAGAGTCGAGATAACTGATATCGCGCCAACTATTTCTCAGCTGTTAAATATTGAATATCCCAATGGATGTATTGGAAATCCTGTTAAGAGTTTATTTGAATAAGATTTTCCTCTTATTTAATTTGTAATTTTACAACCTTATTAATATCCGATCATGGATTAAAAGTGTATATATCAAATTCCATGGTGCAGATTAAAACAATAAAACACTCACATGAAAAAGACAGTAAAAGTTGGTGATATCGTTTGCGGATCAAACGAATTGTTTTTGATTTCTGGTCCATGTGTAATTGAGGATGAGAGCATCATGATGAAAACCGCGGAAACATTGAAAAAAGTTTCGGAGCGGCTCAACATAAAAATAATTTACAAATCATCTTTTCAGAAAGATAATCGCAGCAGTTTAAAATATTATGACGGTCCGGGGCTAGCTAAAGGAGTGAAGATACTTGCAAAAGTGAAAGAGCAGTTCGGATTTCCGGTGCTTACAGATATTCATTATCCCGACCAGGCAAAAGCAGCAGGTGAAGTATGTGATGTGCTGCAGATACCCGCGTATTTGTGCATGCAGAGTACGTTGCTTGTTGCGGCCGCGAAAACAGGAAGAGTTATCAATATCAAACACGGGCAATTTTTAGCGCCGGATAATATGAAGCATCCTGTTCAGAAATGCGTTGATTCAGGAAATGACCAGATCATTTTAACGGAGCGCGGATATACTTTTGGATATAACGACCTGATCGTTGATCCAAGAAGTTTCTTCCATTTGAATAACATTGGATATCCCGTTGTGTTTGATGTAACGCATTGCGTACGCAAGTATGGAATTCCCAGCAGTGACGCTAAAGGCGGAGCAAGAGAATTCTTACCTGTATTATCGCGCGCCGGTGTAGCAAGCGGAGTTGATGGTGTATTTATTGAAACGCATCCTGAACCTGAAAAAGCTTTATGCGACGCGGCTTCGCAATTATGTGTTTATGATCTTGAAGAATTTTTGAAGCCGTTGATTGAGCTACACAACGTTGAAACGAAATACAGGAACATTCCCGCGTCAAGATAAGACGCGTAAGATCCTAAAAGTAAACGCCCGCTCTGAAATCAACAAAATTTGCGATGTAGCGATCTACCTTAAGATCAACGCCAAGCAGTAACCGCTTTCCAATCCGATATTTCAATCCGTAACGCTGGTATATTGCATCATGGTATTTGAAATACCAATCACTGAAGCCGGCAGGATTATACAAATAAACTCCAATCTGCTGCGAAAAGGAAAATCGTCCCATTAGAAATTCATGTCCCAACAAGATTCCAACGCGCTTATAATCCCGTTCACCGTACCCTTTCCTCTGGAGTTTTTCTTTTAACGCGTAATCGACAAAAAATTCCGCGCCCGCTGATAATCCACTAACTCTGCTGATCCTTTTACCGGCCGAAAATGAAACTCCAAAAATGTGATGTCTCTTTTTTTCTCCATGAGAAATTGCCCGGTTAGAATAAAAAATTAGCGCCTCTTTTTTAATTTTTCTTTTATCCTCCCTGTTGATTCCGGATTTCTTTTTCTTGGCTAATACAACAGGACGAAAAGTATAGTTCGTACCCAGACTCAACGAAGGAAAATTCAAACCTTTATTGGGATCTTTCAGTCCGCCATTAGAGTTATGATTGATATTGAATGAAAAATTCCACCGCCAAAATTCATTCACCCGCCACGTCAATCCCAAATTCAATAATAAATATCCTGACAAGTGCATGCTGTATGCCTGGTTGAAAGGATTGGTTATTGAATCATATGGTCGTGTGAGATAAGCTAATCCGACTGCGCCCCTCGTTGAAAAACTTAAACGATTGTACGATCTGAAAGTCGGTTCGATAAACCAGCTTGCGACATATCCGTAACCAAGTACCGATGGTTTGTCATAATCAAAAAAAGACAGCAACAAACCTGTTTTTGGATAACAATTGCATTGATCCCACGCATCCTGGCTGATGAGCGTCCAATTCAAATCCAGATCGAGTCCACGCGGAAAATAATCGTCATCAGGCAAAAGGTCCTTTGCATGGACAAACATGTATGAATAGTGGGCACGGATTCCAACACTGAAAACTTTTCCAGTGTCCGTTTGGGAATAAAAATGCAAACAGGAAATGAACGAAAAAAAAACAAGCAACTGCGCAGTCAGGTTTTTCTGTTTCATGTAACAGAAAAATACATATCAGCGCTCTTTAATATCCTGACAAAGTTCAATCAGCACACCATTGGTCGTCTTTGGATGAAGAAAGCAAATCAGTTTGTTGTCCGCTCCTTTTTTTGGCTCCTTGTTGATCAGTTCAAATCCCTCTTTCTGCAGTCGATCCATTTCCGCGTAAATGTCATCAACATCAAAGGCAACGTGATGAATCCCCTCTCCTTTTTTTTCAATGAATTTCGCTATCGCGCTTTCCGGATCTGTAGCCTGCAGCAACTCTATCTTTGTTTCACCCAACATAAAGAACGAAGTGGACACGTTCTCGCTCTCAACAGTTTCAACTTTATAAAATTTCTTCCCGAAAAGCTTGCTGAAAAGTTCGTTCGATTTATTCAGATCTTTAACTGCAATTCCGATATGTTCTGGCTTGTTCAGCATATTAAATTTTTTACGAAAATAGAAAGTTTATTCCATCGAAAACCGCAAAAAAAGGCCCGTCCTTTCGAACGGGCCTTTATACTGCAGTTAATTATTATTATTGCTTAACAAGCTTCCTGTCAATTCTGCCGGCTTCAGTCATCACACGGATGTGATACATTCCAGAAGCAAGGTGACCGGTACCGATAGTAACCTGGTTACCACCTGCAATCTGTTCTGCGTAAACAATCTGTCCTATTGAATTGTAAATCTCAACTTTAATTATTCTTGATTTCGCAACAACTTTCATTTCAGTGTTGAACGGATTCGGAGAAACTGTCAACATTGAAGGATCAAGCTGAGCTACACCTAAAATCGGAGCAGCCATGTTTTTAATATTACTGCGTGAAGTATTGATAATCGCACGACTCGGATCGCATGAAATACCCCAAACAGTTTCAACATAGTAGCTCGCATTAGGATAAGAAGCATAGTTAGGATCTGCAATTGTATTTTGTGTTCCAGCTGTTATTGCAACCTGAGCCCAGACACCTGAATTGGTATCATCACGCATCAGCACATAATTGTTCACAGGATTCGCTGTATTCTCAATTGTATACAATGGATTCCAGGTGAACTGACCATTACCTGCCGATACAATAAAAATTGTATTGTGGTAATTGCTCAGCGCGCTTTCGTTGCCGCAAGTATCAACTGAAGAGATCTTATAACGCTTAGTGTTCGCGTTTGGATTCGCCATCGATGTATCCCAATCGTGATATTCACTTAAGCTGTCATAAGCGACTGTTCCAATGTGCGTATAAACGTTTGTAACGTCTTCTCTGTAAATCTTGAAACTGTCAACCGCTGTAACAGTTGTTTTATCCCAATAAATAATATTGTGAGTTGATGCTGTATCAACAGTCACCATACAGATGCTTGCCGCTGCGATTGTCTGACCGATTGATGTTGTTGCTGTACTAACACAACCATTATCATCGGTGATCGTTACAGTATAGCTTCCCAATTGCAATCCGGTTGCAGTCTGTGATGTCTGGCCGCCTGTCCATGCATAAGTGTATGGAGAAGTTCCACCGGCAGGAGTAACAGTTGCTGTACCATCATTATTTCCGCAGCTTGCTCCTGTGTTTGCAATTGTTCCGGAAAGCGCGACAGGTTCGTCAATAGTATAACTGCGAAGTGTGATGCAACCTGCCGCATCCTGAATTGATACGATGTATATTCCTGGAGCAAGACCTGTAACGTCCTGGTTGTTTTGCTGACCAGCGATGTTCCAGTTATAAAGGTATGGTGAAGTACCTCCAGTAACTGTCATATCAATTGATCCATCAGTTCCACCATTACAGCTTACATCACTAACCATAGACGCCACATTCGGAGCGTTAGAGTTACTGAGTGTAACAACTCCGTTCTGAGTACATCCCTGAGCGTCGGTCACCTGCGCAGTATATGTACCTGCAGGAAGTCCTGAAACAGTTTGTGTAGTTGCGTTGCCTGCAGATGGCCATAAGTAAGTATAAGGTCCTGTACCACCGGTAACATTCGCTATCGCGCTACCATCAAAGTTTCCGCAGGTCGGTGATGCTACCGTAGTAGCGTTTACATTCAGTACCGCCGGCTGTGTTACCGGAACACTGATGGTTGAATTACATCCGCTGTTATCCGTTACAACAACAGAATAAGTTCCTGACGCGAGGCCAGTGAGGTCTTGTGAGGTTGCCCCGTTTGACCAGGTGTAAGTATAAGGAGCAGTGCCACCAGAAACGTTGATATCAATGGCTCCGTTACTTGATCCGTTGCAGGTAACAGAAGTTGTAGCAGAAACTGATACAGTTGCTCCGTTTTCGCTCACACTTGCAATTGTGTTTTCAGTACAACCGTTTGCGTCTGTAACTGTAATTGTATATGATCCGAGTGCAAGATTCGAAGCAGTTGCCCCTGTTTGCCCGTTGGACCAAGAGTAAATGTATGGAGCGGTACCACCTGTAATATTGGCAACAGTTGCTGTACCGGTTGCTCCACCGCATGCAGATGGTGTTGTGCTAACAGTCATTGTTGCAGGAGTAGGATCAGTTAGTGTTATCGTTGTAACACCGGCACAACCCGCGTTATCCGTTACTGTAACAGTATATGTTCCTGCAGGAAGATTGCTTGCTGAAACATTTGTAGAAACTGTCTGTGCAAGTGAATTGGTCCATTCATACGTATATGGTGCCTGACCGCCTGATACGTTAACTGTTGCGCTACCATTAGCAGAACCGCTGCATGATGGAGGAGCAACTAATTGTGAATTCACAACTGTACCTCCAATACCATTCACGATAAGAGTTTTAGTATAAGTGGCCGAATCACCGCAACCGTTGGTAATTGTAACTTTTACAGTGTAATTACCTGAGTTTACATACGCATGACTCATTGACGGTGAAATTGTACTTAATGTACTGCCGTCACCAAAATCCCATGAGAAGTTATTACCGCCAAAGGCGACAAATGATATTGGACCGCAGGTAGTATATCCAAGCGTGCTTGACGGAGGCTGGATCATGAATCCGCCACTGATAAGCATTCCGGTTGTTACAGTTATAGTTTTTGTAAGCGTTGTGCTGTTACCGCAAGCATTTGTAAGTGTAAGCGAGAAGTTGTAAGTACCCGCTGTTGTGTAGGCGTGTTTGATTGTAGTAACTGTAACTCCGTCGGCACGAACAAAAAGATCTGTAGCCACACCAGAAGAACCATCGCCAAAATTCCAGAGGTTATTTGGATTGATGCCTTCAAAATAGAATACCACTACATCACCAGGGCATACGGAATTTGATCCACCGTTGGTATTATCTGACAGAATACCGAATGACCATGGATTAAGCTGAGGTGTAGCGTTGCTGTTGATTGTTACAAGCTTGCTGGCCGTTTTTGAATTGCCGCATGCGTTAGTTGCTGTAACAACAACGTTATATACACCAGCCGAAGCATAAGTATGTGATGAACCGATTCCAACAGTGGTATCAAGCGGGCTACCATCACCGTAATCCCAAGAGAATGTCATTCCTCCAGGATATGAAGTATTGATGTTTAGCATAACAACATCTCCGGCACATGCAGGGTTGTTAGGCAGATAAATATCGAGCCAGCTGATGGTAACGTTATTGCTGATGGTAACGGTCTTGTATAATGTAACAGAAGCACCGCATGCATTTGTAACAACTACGGATGCAGAATAATTACCAGCCGCACTGTAAAAGTGAGTAACTTTCTCAGTGGTTGTTGTGATAGTCTGTCCATCACCGAAATCCCACACGTAAGACAAATACCCCGCGGTTGTTTCAAGTGTTACGGGTCCGCCTGGACAAGCAGGATCCGGATTATACCAAAGACTCATCCAGCTTGGGAAACTTGCTGTTGGACTAACAAGAACTGAAGTTGAAATTGTTGTACTGTTTCCGCAAGCATTTGTTATTGTAACTGAAGCATTGTATGTACCGGATACAGAATATGTGTGAGATACATTCGAAGTTCCATAAGCTGTGTAACCATCACCAAAATTCCACTGATAAGTCTGATAACCGCTTTGTGTCTGGAAATTTACTGCCTGGCCCGGACAAACAATATCCGGATAAGCATTAACATTTATCCAGTTCGGTACCTGCTGAGTGTTGTCAACTACTACTGAAGAATACAACACAGTATCCACTCCGCAGAAGTTAGTTATTGTAAGTGTGTAATTATACGTTCCGGTAACAGAATAAGTATGTGTTGCCTGATAGCTGGAAGTAACCAACGTATCGCCGTCGCCAAACTCCCATTTGTACCATGCGTAACCTGAGCTGCCACTAAAGCCAACAGCTTCATTAGGACAAGAGGGTGAATTTGCGTTAGCATACATTGAACAACCATTACAGAACGCGGTGCTGTTTTGTACGAGCACAGTGTCTGTATAAGTTGAGTCGTTACCACAGAAATCTGTAAGCTTGACTGTAATAATTTTTGGACCCAATGTAGAATAAGAATAGGTTACATAATTATTCGCAGAATTGAACGCAGGCGAACTATCACCCATTGTCCACAGGTAATCAGGATATCCCCATGCTGCGTTCACTCCAACATTTTCTCCCGGACAAACAGTTTCAGGATAAGCACTAAGTGAATAATTAGGGAATGGAATAGAATTGCTTACAGTTACAACAGCGTTAACAACTGTATCCTGTCCGCAATTATTAATGATAGTAACAGAAGTTGTATACGTTCCCGCAGCGCTGTAACTGTGCATTGTGTTTGGAGTTGCAAGAGTGTCTGAACTTCCATCTCCGTAATTGAAAATATAAGTTGGATACCCCCAGGCGCCCGCATCAATAGTGATCGGTTGATTAAAACATGCCGGTTGAGGCCATGCATTCACCATTCCCGTATAGTTCATTGGAAGGTTCCCGTTAATTGTAATTGTTTGCGTGGTTGTTGTAGTAAGATTACAATAATTGGTAACCGAAAGCGTAACTGTATAAGTACCTGCCGCTGTGAATTTATGACTTGGATTTTTCAATGAGGAAGTAGAGCCATCACCGAAGTTCCACGAATAACTTAAACCATAAGGTTCGTTCGCGTTAAAATTGATAAGGTCATTCGGACACGCTGTTCCCGGCAAGAAGTTGAATGTCCCGTCAGGTGAAAGCGTGTTGGAAATAGTGACTACCGAAGTTTGTGAAACTGAATTTCCGCATTCGTTAGTTACTGTGTGCGTTACTGTGTAAGTGCCTGCGGTAGTAAAAGTGTGTTTAGGATTTGTACCCGTAGCAGTAACACCGTCTCCAAAATTCCAGGACGAAGTTCCGTCGTAGGCATTAGAGTTAAACGTTATTTGTACGCCCGGACAAACGGTTGAGTTCGGATAATAAGAGAAGTTAGCATTATTTGGATAAGTAGTAAGGTCGACACTAACGGTATTGGTCTGTACTGATGAATTTCCGCAAGTATTAGTGAGTGTATGCGTTATCGTATATATACCCTGCGCAGAATACGGGTGATATGGATTCTGCAGTGTGGAGGTTGTTGCGTCACCGAAACTCCATGAGTGCGTTCCTGGATATTCTATTGGATTGAACTGCACATTTTTATTTGGACAAACAGAAGGATTCGGATATAAGTTGAAGTTAGCATTTGGATAAATTGAATTTACAACTTTCAAAACACGCTCCACGGTATCAGGTCCGCACGGCGTATTGAAGATTGCGCTTACCGTATAAGTGCCCAATGTATTTATTGTGCGGGAAATATAATAGTTCGTAGAAGTAAAGCCGTCACTCATGTTCCACTTTACAAATCCCTGATTTGGCCATGGATCGAATGTTACACTTTCACCAGGACAAACAGAATCTTTAGACATATAGAAAGTTCCATTCGTTCCCTGTTGAATATTTACAACCTTACTTTTACTGCCAAGGTAAGCGCCATATGAAGTGTACAAATTCAGGTTAACTGTATAAGTTCCCGGATAAGCATACTGGTGTGTTATTGTGGTTGTGTTAACCTGAGTATCTGAAAAGCCATCACCCCAGTTCCAGCTATAAGTATGCGCGTTGGTTGTAGTTGTCATGTTTGTGGCAACAACATTCATATTCGTACAGGTATTGTTTGGGTTTAATGAGAAATCAATATTTGGATAAGCAGTCCACTGCACTTCATCCATAAACGTGTTGGTACCATATTTTGCAACGAACTTAAAAAGGATGTAATT
>CBIHPU010000027.1:0-14027 GCA_966211935.1 uncultured bacterium
CTTTCCAGAGCGGATTGAGATCAATCCAATAAACTGCTTTAGCACCCGAACGGACGAACAATTCAACTGCCCATCCTGTTCCGCCAAAACCGCAATCAAGTATTTCTTTATTCCTGAAAAAATTTTCTGACAGTTGTGTTGATTCGATGTAATACTGTATGGTTTCATCAACTGAAATGAACGGATGAATATCTTCATAAAGCTTTTTTGTTTTCGCTTCAATTTCAGATCGCTTATCCTTCATTAATCTAGAATTCTTTTATATGCTTTAACGCTTCTTGCAAAGGTAAAGATAATGGCCAATGTTACTTTCAGCATATAATAAAGAGATCCGAATGAATCAATACTTGATTTTCCCGCCTGCCGTTCTCTCATTTCTACTGCTACTTCACTTACCCTGAATTTATTTTTGCTGTAAAGCACTATTGCTTCCGGTTCCGGATATTCATCAGGATAATATTCTTTAAATACTTTCAGAACTTTTCTGTTTATCATTCTGAATCCGGAAGTGCTGTCGCTTATTTCAAGACCTGTCAGTAATTTATTCAACCAGTGAAAATATCTTATTCCTGTTCTCCTTGCCAGGCTGCTTTGAAATCCTTTTTTATTTACGTAACGCGAACCGATCACCACGTCAAGATTTTTCTGAAGCATTTCTTCAAGCAGAATGGGAATATATTCCGGCGGATGCTGACCGTCACCATCAACCTGCACGGCATAATCATAATTATTTTCATAAGCGAAAATAAATCCCGTTTGAACAGCGCTGCCTATACCAACGTTTACAGGTAAATGTAAAGTGATGCAATCAAGATTTTCCGCAACAACTCCTGTTTTATCACCTGAGCAATCGTTTACAACTATTGGAGTGATCTGTAACCTGCACTTCTGTGAAACCGCATGAATTTCTTTCACCACATTTTCTATGGAAAATTCTTCATTGTAGGCGGGTATAATTGCGGCAATTCTCAGGAGCAATATTTATTGATTAAAGTAGTTTTTTCTTTCGGGACCACTCAATATTATCAGTTGAAACACTTAGTAAATTACCGTTATTGTTAAAAAGCCCAAAATACTGTAATGAATATTTTCATTCTGCGTTCTGATATATAATAGTGAAAAAAATGCACATTCATGAATTAAATAGAGTGAATTTTTCACTAAGAAATTAACTGCATGTCTTCATCGGGCAAATTTTCATATTCATCATACATAAAAAAATATTGCGGGAATTTATTGGTTGCTAAAATAAATTTTATTATAAATTTACGTAGCATTACGATGTAAAACTAACAATAATCATTACCCCGGATTGTGTTAGCTTTGTTGAGAGCACGGTGGCCGGGTTTAAATAAATCAAATTGAAATTAAAAATGACAGCAGAAGAGGTTGAAACAGGTAGCATTCATGAAGTATTGCAGCGTTTCTTTGGTTTTGATGGATTTAAAGGCAGACAGGAAGATATCATAAACAGCGTTCTTAATGGCAACGATACTTTCGTAATAATGCCAACGGGTGGGGGAAAATCTCTTTGTTACCAGTTGCCGGCGCTTATGTCAGAAGGAACAGCCATAGTTGTTTCTCCGCTTATTGCGCTGATGAAAAATCAGGTTGACGCTATTCGTGGTTTCAGCAATGAAAACGGAATTGCGCACTTCCTTAATTCATCACTTACCAAAGCGGAGATATTGCAGGTTAAGAGCGATGTTACATCCGGAAAAACAAAATTGCTTTACGTGGCTCCGGAATCATTAACTAAAGAGGATAACGTAAAGTTCTTCACCGATTTTAAAATTTCATTTTTCGCAATAGACGAAGCACATTGTATTTCTGAATGGGGACACGATTTCCGTCCCGAATACAGAAGGCTCCGTCCTATCATTGACAAGATCGGCAAAGTTCCGATTATAGCGCTTACAGCTACTGCAACGCCAAAGGTTCAGCTCGATATTCAGAAAAATTTAGGCATGGTAAATGCCGCTGTGTATAAATCTTCGTTTAACCGCTCCAATCTTTTTTATGAAGTAAGACCGAAAACGCAGGTAGTAAAAGAAATTATCCGTTACGTAAAACAGAACAGCGGCAAATCAGGAATTATCTATTGTCTTTCACGTAAAAAAGTGGAGGAGCTTGCAGAAACGCTGAAGGTGAATGGAATTAAAGCTTTACCATATCACGCGGGTCTGGAAGCGAAGGAACGCGCACGCACGCAGGATATGTTTCTGATGGAAGATATTGATGTGATTGTAGCGACAATTGCGTTCGGAATGGGAATTGACAAGCCGGATGTGCGGTTCGTGATTCACCACGATATTCCGAAATCTCTCGAAAGTTATTACCAGGAAACCGGTCGCGCCGGACGCGATGGAGCGGAAGGAAATTGTGTGGCTTTTTATAGCTATGACGATATCGCGAAGCTGGAAAAATTCATGAAGGGTAAACCAGTAGCGGAACAGGAAATTGGGAAACAATTATTGGGTGAAACAGTTTCATTTGCGGAAACTTCATCGTGCCGCCGAAAATTCCTGTTACACTATTTCGGTGAAGAATTTAATGAGCACAACTGCGGCGGCATGTGCGATAACTGCAAGCAGCCAAAACAAAAATATGAAGGCAAGGAAGATATTGTTCTTGCAATTGACACCGCACTTGAAGTAAAGGAAAAGCACAAAGCAAAAGATGTGATCAACGTTCTTCTCGGAAGTCTTTCTTCAACCGCTAAAACGTATAAGCATAACCAGCTTGAAGTTTTCGGAAAAGGCGCGGAAGATGATAAAGATGAAAAGTATTGGAACGGTGTAATCCGCCAGGCGCTTGTGAGTGGATTTCTTTCTAAAGATATTGAGAACTACGGTTTGCTTAAGGTGACAAAAAAAGGAAAGGAATTTCTGGAGAAACCATACAGTATTATGCTGACGCGCGATCATGATTACAGCGGTGTAACCAAAGACGACGATGATTTGATTGTAGCAGCAAAAGGTGGATCAGGCGCGGTTGATGAAACATTGTTCTCGATGCTGAAGGATCTTGTTAAACAAACTGCAAAAGCGAAAAAATTACCTCCTTATGTAATTTTCCAGGAAGTTTCGTTGGAGGAAATGGCTATCCAGTATCCTATTACGCTGGATGAGATGACAAAAATTACCGGAGTAGGCGCAGGTAAGGCATCCAAATATGGAAAACCTTTTATTGAGCTTATTAAAAAATATGTAGATGAGAACGAGATTGAGCGTCCCATGGATCTTGTTGTGAAAAGCGTGGTCAACAAATCCGGATTAAAAGTTTCAATCATTCAGGCTATTGACAGAAAAACCAATCTTGAAGATTACGCCAGCAGCAAAGGAATGGCTTTCAATGATCTTCTTACCGAACTTGAAACAATTGTAAACTCAGGCACAAAGATCAATATCAATTACTACATTGATAAATCGGTTGATGAAGAGAAACAGAAAGAAGTTTACGATTATCTGAAAGACGCGCAAACAGACTCACTGGAAGCTGCTCTAAAGGATCTGGGAGAAGATGATTATTCTGAAGATGAGGTACGTCTTATGCGACTGAAATTTATCTCTGAATTCGGAAACTAAAAGTGATTTAATTTTTTGTTGAAGGGATGGCATTGCTGTCCCTTTTTTATTCTGCAGACTTTTATGATAAATTTTATTTGTGTTGAAGGAAATATAGGATCAGGTAAAACTTCGCTTGCAAAAAAGCTAGCTGAGCATTATAGCGCCACACTTATTAATGAGGAGTTTGAAGAAAATCCTTTCCTTCCTCTTTTTTATAATGATCCGGCAACATTCGCTTTTCCATTGGAGTTCTCATTTCTGCTGGATCGTGCCAGACAGCTGGAAAAAGTCAGGCTTGAAATGAAAAACAAAATTTATGTGGCGGATTATTACATTGCCAAAAGCCTGTGGTTTGCCGCTTTTAATCTCACACCTGTTCAGTTTGAAGAATTCAATAAATCTTATCCTTATATAGAACAGATTACACCGAAACCGGATCTGCTGATATTTCTGCATCTCCCCGCCGAATTAATTGTTGAAAACATCCGCAAACGCGGACGGGCCTTTGAAAAAGAAATGGATGCAAAGTACCTTGAAGGAATGAACGAGGTTTACAGAAAGCGATCTGCCGGCATTACTAAGTCAGCCAAACACGTGTTAAATTTTAATCTGCTGGCAAACACCGCTGATGCTTATGAAAAGGTATTCAATGTTGTCACTTCCTTTATTAAAGACGCATCAAAAGAAGACACATTGATGGAGATTACAATTGGGGAATAGGCTTTTTAGCTTATAAATCAAGGATTTATAAATAAAAAAGGATTCAATTACTTTTTGTTAATTGAAAAATTTGCTTAATATTGCAGCCTGAATAAAGGTTAAATCCAACTATTCAAAAATCTAATATGATGAAAACCAATACCTTAAAAACCTTGTCATTGGCAATCGGAGCGGCTGTTTTATTTACAGGATGCGACGGACTTGGCAAAATGATCAAGAAACAAAATCTGATCACATACGAAGTGAAACCATGCCCGATGGAAATGCATGGTGACAGTGTGAGTGTGACTGTAACAGGAAAATATCCTGCTAAATTATTTGCTAAGAAAGCGGTTGTTACCGTTACGCCGTTAATCACTTACAGTGGTGGCGAGGTTGCTCTGAAACCTGTAACACTTGTAGGTGAAAAATCTACAGCGTCAGGACAGAAAATCAGCTACACTAAAGGTGGAACGTTTTCTTATACTGATAAAACTGCTTACAAACCGGAAATGAAAGTTTCCAAGCTTGCTATCAAAGCTTCAGGTCAGGTTAAAACCAAAAAGCCAAAAGATTTCAAGAACACGGAAATCTGCGACGGAACGGTTATTACTCCGTTACTGATCCGTAATGATGAAAAAGGTGTTTTTGCAAAAGACAATTTTGTGAAGGTTACGCCAATGAACCAGTCAGCAAACATCTTCTACGTTATCAATCAGAGCAACGTACGCTCTACTGAAATGAAGAGCGAAGAGATGAAGAACCTGATCAACTTCATCAGCACCAACAAGAATAACACAATGTGGTATGACTTTAAAGGCGTTGAGGTTAATTCATTCGCTTCTCCTGATGGAGGAATGGATATTAACACCAAACTTTCAGTTGACCGCGGAAAATCAGGTTCTAAGGCGCTTGAAGGTCAGATGAAACCTAAAAAAGGTGAGGAGGCTAATCCTGCAATTACTGACGCTAAGACTTACAAAGCTCAGAATACTGCTGAAGACTGGGACGGTTTCAAGAGATTAATGGAGCAGTCAACTCTTAAAGACAAGGATCTTGTTATCCGCGTACTTTCAATGTATAACGATCCTGATCAGCGTGAGAAAGAGATCAAGAATATGGCGATGACTTACAAAGAGATCAAAGATCAGATCCTTCCAAAACTTCGTCGTACAGTTCTTACTTTGTTGGTTGATAAGAAATCACGTACTGATGAGATGATCACCCGTCTTGCAACTTCAAATCCTGACAGTCTTTCAATTGAAGAATTACTTTATGGCGCTACATTGACAAACGATGTAAACACCAAGGTAAATATTTACCGCGCGGCTGAGAAACAGAATCCAAATGACTGGAGAGCTTCTAACAACTACGGTGTTGCGCTTTTAATGCAGAACAAAGTGAGCGATGCAAAAGGCGCGTTTGAGCGTGCTGCAAAGCTTGCTCCAAATGAGCCTATCGTAATGAACTCTTTAGGAGTCATCGCTGCAAAAGAAGGTGACCGCAAAGCTGCAATGGATTATTACAAGAAAGCAACAGCTGCAGGTCCGGAAGTTTCTTACAACATGGGTATCCTTGATGTACGTAACGGAATGTATGGTGATGCAGTAACACACTTTGGAAATTTCAAAGGAATTAATCTTGCAATTGCACAGATCCTGAATGGTCAGTCAGACCAGGCAGCGACTACAATTGACGCTTCTAACGAAAAAGATATGGCAATGGCATTTTATGTAAAGGCTATCGCTGCGGCACGTAAAGGTGATTCAGCAGCTGGTATCGCAGCGCTTAAATCTGCAATTGAAAAAGACGGATCGCTAAAGCAAATGGCTAAAGACGATGCTGAATTTATCAAATGGAGAACAGACGCTGGCTTCACAGGCATTACTCAGTAAATAATAATTCTTTCGAAAATAAAAACCCCGGTTCATATGAGCCGGTTTTTTTTTTAAATAAAATAAAAAAAGCAGGAAGTATTTCTCCCTGCTTTGCCATATTCATCAATTATACTACGGAGTTTTCTTCACTATAAATAATCCTCCGAGAAGCATCAGTATAAATAAACCGATGAAAATGCCGAACAGAACGCGGGCTATATCAGCAGCCCCTTCTGCAACATTCGTAAATCCAAAGATTGCAGCTATCAGTGCAATCACGAGAAAAGCAAAAGCCCATCTTAACATGATTCGTTGTTTTTGTTTGTTCAACTATAGTTGCTAAACAACGTGCCATATTGTTTTTGTGGAATTCAACTCTAATTAAAGTGCAAAATTAGGGCAGAGCTGATAATGGTCAGGGGGAAGTGTCATCAACTGTAGTTTTTTGGTGGAATGGCATGTTGAATACAGCAAAGAGAAATAATAAGTCATATACCTTATGCTAACTGTAATTTAATTTAAAGCATTGGAATGAGGCAATTTTTTTTGTTTCAAAACAGAAGCTGGTATTTCCTTCAGAGATCTGCTGGATGACAATTATAAATGGAATTCGGTTCCTTTAATTGTGCGGAGAAGCCAACTATTTTCAGGATTAAAAAAATAAAGCGTGATCATATTTCTTATAATAAAATTCTGACGCTCTTTTTTGAATCTCAATTTATTTTTGCTTCCCTCGATTCTTCATTGCGAAAGCTGCAATTACGTTTCATTTAATTGGGCACACCGCAAGTCGATATAATTTTTTCGTTACTCGTTCCGTTGAATTCTTTGAACCTACGTCAGCACCACCATTAAGCGAAAAGTCGCGAAAAAAAAGCTTTCTATTTTTAAGAAAAACTTATTCGCGACTTTTAATTTTTATGGTAAGACGAGACCCGAAAGATTTCGAACATTTTGGTTAAAGGAATTAATAATTCCGAAAGGCTTGGTTTTACGTTAAGTTGGGCGACTGGCAATATCGGGCTTCTATCGTAAAGTGAAAATGATTTATCCATGTACAGAATGTCTCAAGATTTATTCTGTATTTTTGCTTACCTGTGCGACCACGCTTTTCAATGGAAAAAAATAATTTGTTTTATCATGAGAAGAATTACTTTTCTTTTATTCGTTTGTTTCTATGCACCACTTTTTGAAGCACAGAATTTAGAATGGGTTGCTGGCATTGGTGGAGAAGGCAATTCCATTGCGGTGGATGCATTAGGAAATGTGTACTCAACAGGTGATTTCAATACAACTTCAGATTTTGATCCGGATACTGCTGTATACAATTTGACTCCATTTGGAAGCGATGATATATTTGTTAGTAAGCTCGATTCTTTGGGGAGTTTTATTTGGGTAAAACAAATTGGTGGCTCCATGAGCGATTGGCCATATTCGATTGTTGTCGACGGATTAAGCAATATTTATATAACGGGTAGGTTTGAAGGGACTGCAGATTTTGATCCTGGACCGGGGAATTATAATCTTACTTCATTTGGAAATTCTGATGTGTTTGTCTGCAAATTAGATCCCTCGGGAGACCTATTGTGGGTTAAACAATTCGGAGGTTCATTGGTAGAAGCTGGCAGATCTGTAACACTTGATGTTCATGGGAATATTTATACTATAGGGTCTTTCAACGGAACAGCAGATTTTGATCCTGGAAGTGGAATATTCAATCTGACTTCACTAGGAGGATTAAATGACATTTTTATCAGCAAGCTTGATCCGTCTGGTAATTTCCTTTTTGCAAGGCAAATCGGTGGCAGCGGAGGCCAGGCGGGTATGTCCGTTGTTGTGGATAAGGCAGGAAATATTTATTCAACAGGCTCTTTATCCGACACCACTGATTTCGATCCTGGTCTCGGAGTATATAACCTTATTTCAACTTCCCTTAGTGATATATTCATAAGCAAAATTGATTCATTCGGAAATTTGGTTTGGGCGAAACAAATTGAAGGCTCTTCTGGAGGTTACAGTTTGGGATTAAGCGCAGCGTTGGATTCTAGCGGCAATTTCCTCCTGACAGGCCAATTTGAAGGCATGTGTGATTTTGATCCAGGATCAGGAATCTATAATCTTACTTCTTTTGGCGATAAAGACATGTTTGTTTGCAAAATTGACTCCCAGGGTAATTTGGTATGGGTGCGTCAAATGGGGGGTCTTGCATATAGTAGCGGCTTTTCTATTTTCGTGGATGCTTATGGAAGTATCTACAATACCGGGAGTTTTAGTGGTACAGTTGATTTTGATCCAGGGCCCGGAACCTTTAATCTTACTTCTGCTGGAAGTGGGGATATTTTTATAAATAAACTGGACACGACCGGAAATTTTGACTGGGCTAAACAGATTGGCAACACCAGTACAGATTATGGAAATCAAGTTGTTGTTGACCTAGCCGGGAATATTTATACTACTGGCCACTTCCAGTATATTGTTGACTTTGACCCTGGAGTAGACACTTTTGCCCTTGTGTGCTCCGGGTCTTTTAATAGTTTTGTGCATAGGCTCTCCCAAAATATTTGTTCAGGAATCGTATTAGTGGTTGACTCTGCATCGGGGATTTCCTGTTCGCAAACAACAGGATTTAGTAGTTCATTTGTAATGGGCGCACAATCACCTTATACATTTCAGTGGAGCACAAGTCCTGTAACTTTTGATTCTGTAGCCTATTTTTCCTCTGGCGGAACATATACTTTGATCTTAACTGACTCAAACAATTGCATTGTTCAACGGAATGTTCTGATTGATAATGGACCAAGGTATTCTGGTAACTTTGATCTTGATGCGCATCTTGTATCTACACCTTATCGACCAGGTTTCGCTTCTTATATTTGGATCAATAGTTCCAATAATGGCTGTACTCCTGTCTCAGGATCGATTTCAGTTATTTTAAATTCATTGATTAATTATAATTCCGCAATACCAATACCTGATTTAATTTCAGGTGACACACTTACATGGAATTTTTCAAATATTACATACGATAGCTTGAGTTTTACTCCTCAAATTTTTGTCACCATTTCTTCCTCTGCGGTTATTGGTGATACGCTTTGCTGTGAGTTGCTTATTAACCCCATTTCCGGAGACGCTGATTCTACCAATAATTATAAAACTTATTGCTTCCCTGTGGTAAATGCGTATGATCCCAACGATAAACAGGTTTTTCCGGCAGGCGCATGTCCTGACCATTTTGTTTTTAACAGCCAAAAACTCGCTTACACTATTCGATTTCAAAACACAGGCAACTCAAACGCGATCAACATCAATGTTCTCGATTCATTGGATAGTGATCTCGATTTAAGTTCTGTTCGGGTAATTGCAAGTTCACATTCACTTATCACTGAGGTATTACCGGGCAACGTATTAAAATTCCGTTTTGATAATATCATGCTGCCTGATAGTGCAAGTAATGAACCCGCCAGTCATGGTTATGTAATTTATGAGGTTGATCCTTTGCCTGGCGCAACAGATGGAACTGAAATAAAAAATCATGCTGACATTTATTTTGATTTCAATCCGCCAGTAATTACTAATACAACCTTAAATACACTCGTGTCTGTAATTCCAAATTGTACGATTGCAACTGAGATTACAGAATCAGATGAATCTGGATTTAAGATTTATCCTAATCCTGCTGAAGATGTGTTCTTTGTTGACAATATTCAGGTGAATTCAGCAGTTTATCTTTATGACATAAGCGGAAGATTAATTCTTGCACAAAAATCAAATTCATCAAAGTGCGCTGTAAATACCTCAAGCCTGCAGAATGGAATATATTTGGTTGAAGTAGGCAGCGGTGGTTTAAGCAATTTTCAAAGAATTGTGATTAATCGCTAATTAGCGTTTAACGTAAAATTAAGTAAACGAGACCCGAAAGATTTCGAATATTCATATGTCCCGAAATAGAACTCATTTGTCGTTTACTTCAGAACAATAAAACAAAAATCCTGATGCTCTGATCTGGATTTTCTGCTTTAGTGTAGACGCGACCTGAAACTTATCAAACATTTATGTGAGGAAATTGCCTAGCGTAAAAGTACTGGTCTATAAGTGTTGAAATAAGGACTTAACGCAAAATCCTCAATGTTTCTTCATAACTAAAAGGCTAATTTTCTTATTTTTGTTTTATTCTCGAGGACCCCGTTTCAACTGAACCAGAAATCCATTTTTACATGAAAAAAAATATTTTTCTTTTGCTGGTATGCTTTTGCGCTTTTTTTTGTGAGGCGCAGAATTTTGAGTGGGCTTTCCAACTAGGTGGTGCAGGTTATGATACTTATCAAATAGCAGGCTCTGACCGTAATGGAAACTTTTACGGGGCGGGATTATTTACAGGTACGGTGGATTTTGATCCTGGAGCCGGAGTTTTTAATTTGACTGCTACGGGCAGCGATATGATTTTGAATAAACTCGACTCATCCGGTAATTTTATATGGGCAAAAAAATTTACTGGAGGAGGTTTCTCATGTCAAAGCATAAAAGTAGATTCTGCATTAAATATTTTTGTTGTTGGAGGGTTTGCGGGTACTGCTGATTTTGACCCCGGACCTGGCACTTTTTTTCTTAGCTCTTCAGGCGGAAATGATGCATTTATTTTGAAGCTGGATGCAAATGGCAATTTTCTGTGGGCTAGAAAGGCTGGTGCATCCGTTAATAGCGATGAATTCATGGATATTGATATTGATAAAAATGGAACAATATACCTGGTTGGAACATTTGTCGGAACCGTTGATTTCGACTTGGGTGCCGGGATTAATAATCTTATATCTTCTGGCAGAGATGGTTTTATACTTAAAGTTGATTCTGTTCTCAACTTTGTTTGGATCAAGAAAATTGGAGGATCTTCAACGGATAATCTTCAACAGATAGAATTAGATGACAACGGAAATATTTACGTTTCCGGCAGCGTTTCAGCGACTGCTGATCTGGATCCCGGAGCAGGCGTTTTTAATGTAACTGCATTTGGCGGAACTGACAATTTTGTTTCAAAATTTGATACTTCTGGAAATTTTATTTGGTGCCGGCAGTTTGGGACAATTTATACTGACTGGGGTATTAAAATAGCTAACGATTCAACTGGTATAGTTGGTGCTGGTTATTTTGAGGATACTTTATTTATTGATCCGAACAATGCCAATATTAAACTCAATTCTGCGGGTGCACAAGATATTTTTGTTTTTAGATTAAATTCTAATGGGAATTTTGTGTGGCAGAAAAGAATTGGTGGTCAGCAATCTGATTTTTGTTATTCAATGGATTTAGATCTTACAGGGAATGTTTACTTTAATGGAATATTTCAAAATACGGTAGATTTCGATCCAGGATTTGGAATTTATAATTTGGTTGCCGGTGGCAGCAACGACGGTTATTTATGTAAGCTCGATTATTTAGGAAATTTTATATGGGGCGGACAATTTAAAGCAGCTTTTGGAAGTTGGGTTTCTTATCCAAGTCTTGTCGCAACAGGATCTAACGATATTTATAGTATTGGGTCTTTTGCCGGCACCGCAGATATAGATATAACTTCCGGAATTTCGAATTTTACTTCTCTGGGGTCGGATGATGCATTTGTGACCAGAATTTCACAAGATTTATGTGCCAATAAGAGTTTAGTGGTAGATTCAGTTTCTAGTATTTCTTGTATCAATTTACTTGGATATGCTAGTTCTCATATTTCCGGTCCACTATCTCCACACACATTTCAATGGAATACAATTCCTGTGACTAATGATTCTATCGCATATTTTAATATGGGCGGCATTTTTACTGTTACATATTCTGACATGGATAACTGCATTATACAAAGCAGTATTCTTGTTGGTCATGGGCCAACATTTTTCAACGGTTTCGATTTGAACGCAAACTTATTCACAACCGATTTTAGACCAGGAACTTCTTCAACTATTTTTATTGACGGTTTTAATAATGGTTGTGATTCAATTTCAGGTAGCTTAAAGATAGTTCTTGATTCTATGGTAACATATTATTCATCCAGCCCACCACCTTTTGCAATTATTTCTGATACGATGATTTGGAATTACAACAACATATACTTCAATAGCTCTCATGTTACTCCTCAGATCTTTGTACAAACAAGCACTTCCGCCCAGGCCGGTGACACGGTTTGCTTCGACATTTATATGACCCCAATATCGGGCGATGCGTACGCCTCGAATAATATTAAAAAATATTGCTTTGAAGTTAACAACGGTTACGATCCAAATATCAAATCTGTTTATCCCATCGGTGTATGCCCTGAACATTTTGTCTTGAGTAACCAAAAGCTTACCTACACTGTTAAGTTTCAAAACACTGGCAATTCAAATGCAATCAATATTTTTGTTCTCGATTCACTTGATGCCGATCTCGATTTAAGTTCTGTTCGGGTAATTGCAAGTTCACATTCACTTATCACTGAGGTATTACCGGGCAACGTATTAAAATTCCGTTTTGATAATATCATGCTGCCTGATAGTGCAAGTAATGAACCCGCCAGTCATGGTTATGTAATTTATGAGGTTGATCCTTTGCCTGGCGCAACAGATGGAACTGAAATAAAAAATCATGCTGACATTTATTTTGATTTCAATCCGCCAGTAATTACTAATACAACCTTAAATACACTCGTGTCTGTAATTCCAAATTGTACGATTGCAACTGAGATTACAGAATCAGATGAATCTGGATTTAAGATTTATCCTAATCCTGCTGAAGATGTGTTCTTTGTTGACAATATTCAGGTGAATTCAGCAGTTTATCTTTATGACATAAGCGGAAGATTAATTCTTGCACAAAAATCAAATTCATCAAAGTGCGCTGTAAATACCTCAAGCCTGCAGAATGGAATATATTTGGTTGAAGTAGGCAGCGGTGGTTTAAGCAATTTTCAAAGAATTGTGATTAATCGCTAATTAGCGTTTAACGTAAAATTAAGTAAACGAGACCCGAAAGATTTCGAATATTCATATGTCCCGAAATAGAACTCATTTGTCGTTTACTTCAGAACAATAAAACAAAAATCCTGATGCTCTGATCAGGATTTTCTGCTTTAGTGGTAGCTCCGCGCGGAATCGAACCGCGATATCAGGTTCCGGAGACCTGCATACTATCCATTGTACTACGGAGCCAATTATACTTTTATCAACCCAAAAAGGCCAAAAAAACCCCATCACGGGGTAAATTGGACGTGCAAAGATAAAACTTTAAATTTACAGGGTACGGCAATAAATTTGTCCATTTACCGTTTAACTGAGTGAAACTCCGAATGAAAAAACAAATTTTAACGCTGCTGGCGGTATTCTCGATCAACCTTGTTTTCCCCCAGTATAAAATAGGACAGTGGGTGGATTATCTTCCCTACAATTCCGTTATCTCTGTTACAAAGGGAAATGGAAAAGTTTACGCTGCAACAGGTAATTCTGTGTTCGCTGTAAACTGGGGCGACAATTCATTTGAAAGGCTTAATAAAATTTATGGCTTAAGCGATGTGGGCGCTAACATCGTTCGCTTCAATGAACATAATAACACCTTGATGATCGTTTATTCAAATTCGAATATCGATATCATTAAAGATGGCACCATCATAAATTTTTCTGATATACAGCGAAAGAACATTACCGCTGATAAAACAATCTATCACGTTTCTTTTTACCAGGAGTTCGCCTATATTGCCACCGGTTTTGGAATTGTTGTTTTTGATACTGACAAACTCGAGTTCAAGGACACTTATATCATAGGAACAAACGGTGGTTACCTTACTGTTTACGATGCCGCGCGATCTGCAAATACTATTTACGCCGCAACTCCGCAGGGATTGAAGCAGGCGAGTGTCGCGTCTAAT
>CBIHPU010000028.1:0-14015 GCA_966211935.1 uncultured bacterium
CGAGAACTTATTCAGGACACAAAGTGCTCAAAGTACCACAAAGGACACAAAGGAATTTTTTTGAACCGCGTTCTTCGAGTGAAACCCTTGCGAGAAACCTTTTCCGCGCGAAACCCAGGTTGGGAAAATTCTTCTTGAATAAAGATCATTGAAAACAAATACTGAACTTTCTATTTTAGAGAGAAAATAAATACAATGCAAAAAGTTACTTGCTTTTTCTTTCTGATGAGTGTATATTTTTTTGTCGGTGCGCAAACAAGCACACTTGCAAGAATAAAAGATCCGGTTGTACTGACCGGTAATGAGATCGCTGCTTTTCATAATACCAATCCGGAGCTGATCGTTGGTTTTAAATTTGAAAACGGGAACTGGACTCAAATACCAATACAAGTTGATGAAAAAGCTTTAACTGATATAGTCGTTCCTTACGGCCCCATCGCTGTAGCTGCAGGTTATCCTCCGGCTCCGACAAATCCACGCTTATTGTTGTATTGCGACACGAATACTTATGTCGGCGCTGACACTGCAATATATTTTGATAGCGATGACGAAATCGTTTTTATGCTGAAAGATGCAGGCGGAGTCAGTAACGGTATCGCACCTTCGGGTGTGATTAACACTTCATGTTATGAAATTATGATAACTGATTCTTATGGTGGAATTGGTTATGTTTACTTATTTGAAAGCGACGGTTCATTGCAGCAGGATGCAGGAATCAATTATATTTCATATTCCACTGATGTGACTTCCACAAGCGGCTTTCCAATTAATCTGAACGGTACCAATGTGGAAAATACTACGATCTCCACACCTTCGTATTCCTGGCATTTCTCTTCTGAATGGGTTTGTGA
Organism: uncultured bacterium; assembly: GCA_966211935.1. Taxonomy (GTDB): domain Bacteria; phylum Bacteroidota; class Bacteroidia; order B-17B0; family Aurantibacillaceae; genus AM-1111. The sequence continues at coordinate 852 of CBIHPU010000028.1, forward strand.
TTTTTTTGCAATGGGTACCGGTAGCAATGTCGACATACTTGATCGCTACAAAAACTTTTTTGTGAATGGAGATTGCACTCGCCACGAAGATGCATTCTCCGCCGGCGAAAATGCATTCATTGCAGTAAAGCACGGACCGGTTCGCGTAATACGTTCGTATATGGGCGCCGTCAGTGGGCCGTTCACACAGCGCACGCATTTTTATTACAGCGAGAGAATGGATATCATGACAGATCTGCGCGTGCATAATATTAATAGTATTTACGATGCTTTTGATTACAACAGTGCCGCGAATGGAATGTTGCTGACAAGCAATCTCGATACTTCAGGGACAATTATTGTAAACGGTTTGCAGGACTCGGTTGTTACCGGAGAACTCGAATGGGAGCAGTTAACTGGAACTCCGGGTACAATATCCATCATACATGAAAGAGTAACTGATCTTGTTGCAGGCGAGGCTTCGTTTGGATATTATTATGATGATGATTCATTAAACCCCGCAAGCAATTGCACGGGTGACGGACAGGCCTGGGGCACAAGTGGGATTGGAATTGTTTTTGCAAACGGCGATGTCTGTACCGATCCTGTATACAGCGTGTGCGCGAGCACGCAGTGGTTAAGACACATGCAGGCGAGAAGATTGATTTACATTGATTCTGCAAACGCTTCGTCAGCATTAGGGGCGCATTATAATGATTTGCTTGATCACCCTTTAAGCGTATCATCATCCGCCTGCACAGCTGTTGCGGGTTACAGTGAGCTGAATGTTGGTAAACTGAATTTATATCCTAACCCGGGCGCAGGTGAATTAAATATTGAAACTGAAAATAAAGGAAAATTATTTGTGACCGATATTTTTGGAAAAGAAATTCTTTCAGTAATGATAAGTGAAGGAACCAATAAAATTCATTTGAAAGAAAGCGGAATTTATTTTCTTCAATTCACAAACGAGTCAGGAAAAAGATCAATTGGTAAAGCATTGATTCAAAAATAAGCGCCGGTGATCACACACCGCTGCTGAATTTTTTTTCCGCAGGTTCTTTTGCGTGGTAACGAGCATCAAAACATAGTGCAATGTTTCTCAGGAAAGGTGTGCCTCTATCGGTTACACTTACTCCTTCGTTGGTGATTTTCACAAGGCCATCTGATTCCAGTGGTTTCAATCGCTCAAGCCCTTCTTCAAATTTATTTCTGTAAATACTTTCAGGAGTTTTCAGTTCTTGTTTGCACATGATGTCGCTGATCCATTTTCTCGTTACCGAATCATCTTCATTAAAGACATGTCCTTTTGTAACCGGAAAAATTCCGGCATTGACTGCTTTATAATAATCCTCAACCTTTTTTTCGTTTTGCGCGAAAGCGGTGAAGGCGTCGCTGATGGATGACGCGCCTAGTCCCACAAGCAATTTTGTATTGCGTGTGGTGTAACCCATAAAATTTCTGTGAAGTTTTTTTTCTTTCTGCGCAATCGCAAGCTCATCATCCGGCAACGCATAATGATCAAATCCAACAGGAACATAACCTGCTTCAAGAAACAGGGCGGTTCCCTTTTCAAATAGCTTTCTTTTTTCTTCTCCCTGTGGAAGATCCGCGTCCTCATATCCGCGCTGACCCGGTTTTAGCCATGGCACATGCGCGTAACTGTAAAACGCGATTCGCGTGGGCTGAAGTTTGATCACTTCTTTTATTGTTTCTTCAATACTTTTTTCGGTTTGAAATGGCAGGCCGTAAATCAAATCGAAGTTGATTGAGTTGTAATTTAATTTCCTTGCGTTGCGAACGGTTTCTTCAACCATTTCGGGAGTCTGGTGGCGATTGATCGCTTTCTGAACTGTAGGGTCAAAATCCTGAATTCCCAGACTCAGTCTGTGGAACCCGAGACTTTGTAAAACAGATAAATGTTCTTTGCTCGTATTTGCAGGATGGGCTTCGAAACTAAAATCCGCGTCGGCAGGTACCTCCGCTTTTGAAAGTATCTCTTTCAGCATCACCCATAAATTCTGAGCAGAAAAAAAAGTGGGTGTTCCTCCGCCTAAATGCAATTCTTTAATTTTTGGTCTCTCTTTAAAAAGAGCAATGTACATGTTCCATTCCTTTATCAGCGCCGACATGTAAACCAATTCAACTCCATGATTTTTGGTAATACGCGTATTGCATGCGCAATAGGTGCACAGACTTTCGCAGAATGGTAAATGAATGTAAAGACTTATTCCTTCGTTTGAATTACTTATGTCAAAAAGATTTTTAACCTGGTTTTTCCACTCTTTCTCGTCAAGGTTGTTTTCCCAATAGGGAACAGTTGGATAGCTCGTGTATCGCGGAACGGGAACATTATATTTATCGAACAAATTCATTTTTTTATATCACAATGTGATTTATTTTTTTCTGCGCAACAGTCCGCTACTTCTTTATTTTCAATATTTTTTACTTCGCAGCATGATTCAATATTTTTCTTTTCAGAAGTTGAGCAGCAGGAAGCAAACGCTTTTGTTTCTTTATCAATTTTCGGGCTGATATAAGGAACTCCAAGATTCAATCCGCGCAAGATCAACAACAGGGCCATTGCGCCGGTAAGATAAGGAAAAGCTTTTCTAATAATGCTGCGCCCGTTCATTGATAACAAATTTTTGAAATAGGGAACAATGAACATTACGGGCGCGGTTGCCAGTCCGAACGAGGCCATGAACAAAGCGCCTTTCATTTCACTGCCCGTAGCCGTGGCGCCTGCAAGGGCAACGTATACAAGTCCGCAGGGAAGCAAACCGTTCAGTGATCCGATAAGAAACAGAATGTGGTTTCCTTTTTTCCGGAACAGACCTGACAATTTATTTTTAATTCTGAAAATGAAATGAGAAATGCTGTCCGGAGTTTCTTTTGTGAAAAATCGTGAAGGAATTAAAAGATACACTAAAATGATTGCGCCAACTGTAACCGACAACACTTGCTGCAAGCCGGCCATAAAAAATAATTTACCGAATGCTCCTGTAAGCAATCCAAGAAGAGAGTAGGTGAGAATACGCCCTGCGTTGTAAAGGGCAATTCCACCTATTCGTTGTGCCTTTGTCTGATTTCCAAGCGGCAGCGATAGCGCGATCGGACCGCACATGCCTACACAATGTAAGCTCCCTATTATTCCGATCATAAATGCCGCGATTACATATGTCATCACTCTATATAAATTGATTCCTGCTGGTAATAATTCTTTCCTTCGCTCGTAAAATTCAGTTTAAGAATGTATGCACCTTTCTGAAATTTATCTACGCTTATCTCGTGCTTGGTTTCAGATGCAGGAATGGTTAATTTCATTTTAACGTCTTGTGCTGAATTGGATGGCCTGTAAAAATGTGCTTCGCCTGTTATTTCTTTTCCGCTGAAAAATTCAGGAACTGAAAGTATAACGGAGTTTTTTGTCTCCTCAAGTGAAATTTTGCTTCCTGAATTTTCAAGATTTGAAATTGCGTTGATACGCTCCTGGTATTTTAATTCTTCCGAGTAATATTCGGGCGTTACCAGGTCAGGTTTTTCTCTATGACTCAAAATCACAAGTGTCGCAATTAAACCAACAAAACCAAGATACAGTATTGTTATTCTTGTTCCCCAGCCTATGCTTTTTGTATGACTCATTGTATTAATTTTTTATTTTATTACCAAAGGACCCAAAAAACTGGTCTTTATAGTTTTTATTTTTTTATCTCCGCTGTAAAGTCCGATGATCAGTTTAGTTTTTCGTCCATCCAGTTTATCTCTGTTTATCATCACAAAGAATTGCCCCGACACCATTCCTTCTTTTTTAATATTTAATGATTTTCCTATCAGTTGAACTTCACTCTCAATGTTTTCAATTTTCAGTTTAATAGGAAGATCCTCGCGTGTCTTGTTCAATATTTTAATTGTGTAGAGATTACTGATCCGGTTTCCGGTTTGTTCCTGGTACAGTAAACCACGGGCACGTAAGACCGTCGCATCTACATCACTTCTTCCGCCAATAAGGAAAGCTTCAATTCCCATCAGCAGTATCAGCACAAGTGAATACGCCTTCATCCGTGTTGTCAACTTGAACTTCGTTTTGTTTTTGATCTGGTTTTCTGAAGTTAAGCGAATTAAGCCTGTCGGACGTTTAACCGATTCCATCATGTGATCGCAGGCGTCAATGCACGCGGTGCAATTGATGCATTCAAGTTGCGTACCGTTACGTATGTCAATTCCTGTCGGACAAACTTTTACGCACTGAAAGCAATCAATGCAGTCTCCAGCGTCAGGTGACGCAAGCTTTTTAAATTTTTCTCTCGGATCTCCTCGCTCATAGTCGTAGGCTACAACAATTGAATTTTTATCGAGCAGAACTCCCTGCATTCTTCCATAAGGACAAACAATGAGGCAAACCTGTTCGCGAAACCAGGCGTATACTGCAAGGAACGCAAATGTGAAAAGCAGAATTCCGGTAAATCCTCCTTTATGTTCTGAAATGGGTTCGGAGATAATTTCGAATAATTCATCTTTTCCAATAATATAAGTAAGCATTGTATTGGTGATGATGAAAGATATAATTGCGAACGCCGAATATTTACCAATGCGCTTTAAAATTTTTTCTGCGTTCCATTCCTGCTTATCAAGCTGTTTCTGATAAATGGAATCCCCTTCTATCCAGTATTCGATTTTACGGAAAACCATTTCCATAAATATTGTTTGGGGACAGGCCCAGCCGCAAAAAACTCTTCCGTAAACTACTGTAAAAAGCGTAATGAAAACGATAAAGATCACAAAGGCAAGGCCGAAAATAAAAAAGTCCTGCGGCCAGAAGATCATACCGAACAGTATGAATTTGCGTTCAATTATATTGAACATAAAAAGCGGATCGCCATTTACTTTTATAAATGGCAATCCGAAAAATACTATGAGAAGTAGTGCGGTAAACCAGGCGCGTTTGTCATGCAGTTTTCCTTTTGGTTTTTGTGGATAGAGCCAGACGCGTTTTCCACTTTGGTCCACAGTTGAAACATGATCGCGAAATGAATCGGATTTACTTTTTTCGTTTACTGCCTCAACTTTTTTTTCAACTGCACTTTCCATAATGAACTAAGTTTAATTTTCTTCTGTTACCGCCTTCACTTTATGCTGTCGCTTTTGAGCGAATCGACAGGTGGTGGAGGAGGTGCAGCGGTGCCTTCAGTGAACAGGTCTCCCTCTTTATCTTTTGCGTTGGGTGGATTTGTTCCCCTGATTGATTTAATGAAGCTTGTAACCTGTGCCATCTTCATTGGAGAAAGATCATCTTTCCACGATCTCATTCCCTTGTCTTCCCAACCATATTTTATGGATTTGAAAATATCCACAATGCTTCCTCCATGTAACCAGTAGTCATCCGTCAGGTTCGGACCAATTCCTCCTTGTCCATCAATACCGTGGCAACTTGCGCAGGGACCGGAAAAAATATCTTTTCCGGCCGCGATATCAGTCGGGTTATTAAGAAAAGTTATAGTGCGTTCGTCAACATTATTAGAAGAATTTTTCAGGTACTCATCAATTTTCACATTCTCTGTCGCTATCTTTTTTTCAAGTTCCGCAACCTGCAGGTCACCCGTTTTTGCAACGTGATAATGAATCATGTAAGCAATCGCCACAATTATACTTAAGTAAAATCCGTATTTCCACCATGGTGGTAAACTGTTGTCGAGCTCCTGGATGCCATCGTAATCATGATCAAGCAGTATATCATGTTCTTTTTCAATTTCAACTGAAGCGTTTATCTTTTCGAGTATAGTTTTTTCCTTTTGTTGTTTCGCGGCTCTCTGCACTTTAGCTTCTGATCTAAATCGAAGTTTAAGAACATTCAGTAAAGTGAAAAGAAATGCAAGTTCAATTGCAATTATCGCCACCAGGAAATAAAATTGTCCGAAGGGAATTCCGCCAATATCTTCCGCGCCGCTTTTGGCAGCAGGATAACCCGCGAACGCGAACTGCTGCGTCAGAAAAAAAAGAATAACGGCTCCCGCAACTTTACCTGTTGAGCTTTCTTTTTTTGCATCCTGTTCTTTTCTGTTGCTCACGTCGCTGATGTTCCTTACCGCTGCTGCAAGAACGGTAATGGCAAAAGCCAGCAGAATTATCAGAATGATTAGTAACCAAAGCAAAGGATTTGCTCCGTTTGTCTGTGGTTCATTTGTCTGCGCAAAAATGACACCCGGAATTATGGCCGGCATGATTGCAATGATTTTTTTCCACCTCGTTTTCATACGATCTGTTCGTTAGGTTCTTCACTGTTATTTAACGGAATGTTTTTTACACGGGCTATGTGATTTTTATCTGCTTTGATTGCATAGAATGTAACCAGCATGAAAAAAACAACAAAGATGACGAGCGATATGAGTGGATAGATCCCTATCCCTGTAATGCTTTCCAGATAATTAATGAATTTCATGTTTCCTTATTTTTTAAGATCAGGGTTTCGTTTCAGTTTTTTTTGCGGTAGTAATGTCTTTACCTAAACGTTGCAGATAAGCAATTACTGCAATGATCTCACGGTCTGCGAGTTTTTCAATTTTATCATTCTTTAGCTGAGCATTGATATCATCTGCAATTTCGTTTGCCTGTTTCTCCATATCCTTCACTGCAATCTGATCGTAACCTTCCGCATACGGAACGCCAAGCTTTTGCATTGCCCGGATCTTTGCCGGCATGCTTGAAACATCCAATTGATCTTCTACCAGCCATGGGAACGAGGGCATGATTGAACCCGGAGTTACAACGCCCGGAGTGATCATGTGATTGAAATGCCAGATGTTGGATTTTTTATTCTTGCCAACTCCTTCCCGCGCAAGATCGGGACCGGTACGTTTGCTTCCCCATTGGAATGGGTGATCATAAACAAACTCTCCGGCTTTGGAATATTCACCATATCGGCTTACCTCATGACGAAGCGGACGCACCATTTGCGAGTGGCAGGTATAACATCCTTCACGTACATAAATATCGCGGCCGGCAAGTTCAAGCGGCGTATAAGGCTTTACACTTTCTATTGTGGGAATATTTGATTTTACAAGGAAGGTCGGCACAAATTCTACTGCCCCTCCAATAGCGACAACAACAAGACTAGCAACCATTAATTGAACTGGTTTACGCTCAATCCATCTGTGCCAGTGTGAGCCTGAATGCGCAACATAATTTTTTGTAAGCGGTAATGCAGACGCTTCTTCTTCAGCCTGGAAGTTTCCTGCTCTTACAGTTTTAATTAAATTGTAGGTCATCAGAATTGCTCCTGTCAGATATAATGTTCCGCCAATAGCACGCGCCGCGTAGAATGGAATCATGGTTGATACCGTATCCATGAATTGCCACTTAAGATTTCCTTCTGGTGTAAATTGGTTCCACATTGAACTTTGCATGAAACCTGCGACGTATAATGGAACTGCGTAAACAACAATACCAAGTGTTCCGAGCCAGAAGTGCGTGTTGGCAAGTTTTCCTGAATAAAGTTTCGTTCTGAATAATTTCGGGATGAGCCAGTATAATATCCCGAATGTCAAAAATCCGTTCCATCCAAGCGCGCCAACGTGCACGTGCGCGATTGTCCAGTCAGTAAAGTGTGATATCGCGTTTACACTTTTTAATGAAAGCATCGGACCTTCAAACGTAGCCATACCGTAAGCTGTTACTGCAACAACCATGAACTTCAGGGTGACATCTTCACGCACTTTGTCCCACGCTCCTCTTAAAGTAAGGAGTCCGTTGATCATACCGCCCCATGACGGCGCGATCAGCATAATTGAAAAGACAACGCCGAGTGATTGCGCCCATTCAGGTGTTGCTGTATATAACAAGTGGTGAGGCCCGGCCCAGATATAAATAAAGATGAGCGCCCAGAAGTGAATAATAGAAAGTCTGTAAGAATAAACAGGACGCTGCGAAGCTTTCGGTATGAAGTAATACATCAATCCGAGATAAGGTGTTGTAAGGAAAAATGCAACCGCGTTGTGTCCGTACCACCATTGTACAAGCGCGTCCTGAACGCCCGCGTACCATGAATAAGATTTAAATAATGAAACAGGAATCTCCATTGAGTTTACAATGTGAAGCAATGCGACTGTTACAAAAGTTGCGATGTAGAACCATACTGCAACATAAAGGTGACGCTCTCTTCTTTTTAAAATTGTACCGAACATGTTCCATCCGAATACAACCCAAACAAAAGCGATCAGAATATCAATTGGCCATTCAAGTTCAGCGTATTCTTTTCCGGTAGTGAAACCAAGAAGCAATGTTATTGCGGCGAGGACTATGATAAGTTGCCAGCCCCAGAAGTGCAGCTTGCCCAGGAAATCGCTGTACATTCTCGCTTTCAGCAAACGCTGAAGAGAATAGTAAACGCCCATGAAAATTCCGTTACCAACAAAAGCGAAGATAATGGCGTTGGTGTGTAAAGGTCTTACCCGGCCGAAAGTAGTTGCAGGAAGATCAAAGTTGAAAATTGGGGAAACCAGTTGAGAAGCGGCGAGTAAACCTGCCAGCATACCAACAAGTCCCCAGAAAATTGTTGCGTAAGCAAACCACTTGACGATGGTGTTGTTGTAACTGAATTTTTCGGGGTCCATAATTAATCGATGTTTCTATTATTGTTTAACTTCTGTTTTTTCCTGCTCGTTTTTTGTTGCGCTTACATCGTTATCGTCAAAAAGCATGCGGACAGACGGAGTATAATCGTCATCAAATTGTCCGTTTTTAACTGAAATTATAAAGGCTATTAGAAATCCTCCGGCTACTATTATGCTAGCTCCAACTAATATGTAAATTACGCTCATGAGATTAATCGTTTACAAAAGTATTCTGCATCATTGTTTTAATTTCTGACCTTAGTTTTACTTTATTATGATAATAATCAGGTAAAGATTTTTTACAACTTGTTTGCTTTTTTCAGGGGGATTGAATAAAGATAGCTGAGCATCCAGCTGAATAAGATAATACTGAGCGAGCTTGCTGGCATAAGTATAGCCGCGATAACCGGTTTTAATTCCGCGCGCGATGCGTACCAGATGCCTGCTATATTATATAGTATGGAAATAAAGAAGCTGAAGTAGATTATGGTTTTTCCGTGCGCGCAGTAGCGGATCAGCTCCGGCATTTTCGTAATTACATTACCTGAAATAATCGCGTCGCTCGCGGGCGTAAAGTTGTTCATGTTATCCGTTACAACAATTCCCGTATCACTTTGCATCAAAGCACCGGCGTCATTCAAACCATCACCTATCATCATCACTTTGTTTTTCTGTTTCTGCAGTTGCTGAACGTATTTCAGTTTGTCGTGTGGACTCGCGTTAAATATTAATTCGGCATTGCTTCCGGTAATTTCGCGAAGTCCTGACTCGACGCTTTTATTGTCGCCGCTGATTACAGCGATCTTAAAAAAGGATTTTAATCTATTGAAAAGTTCATTCAGGTTATTTCTATATGCAGGAAGAATAGTGAATTTTCCTTTTGTATTTCCGTTAATGGAAACATAAACAACGCTTCCTTGTTCGGTAAGTGAAGGAGCAGAAGTATTGCAGAAAGAAGCGGAGCCCATTTTTATCCGAAGAGAGTCAATTTCGCCTGTAATTCCTTTCCCTTTTTCTTCAGAATAATTACGGACGATCTTTTTTCTGCCTGCATAGATATATTTATAGATTGCCTTGCTTAACGGATGGGAAGATTGTCCGGCAAGTGTTCTTACTGCTTCTTTTTCCTCCTCCGTGAGTTCTTCTCCTTCATAACGAATAGCATTCTGATCGGAACGCGTAAGTGTTCCCGTTTTGTCAAATACAACTGCATCCGTTTTTCCTATCTGCTCTATAACCACAGGGTTCTTCAGAAAGATCTTTTGTCGCTGAAGGAAAGATTGCATGAAACCATAGGTGAAGGAAGAAGACAAAAGAAGTGTGCAGGGACAAGCGATGATCAGCACCGATGTAAAGGCGAGCCAGGATTTGGAAGGATCAATAATTTCCCACACCACAAAGGAAGTAATGGCAATAATAACAAGGAGTAAGGCGAACCATGCAGCAACTTTATGTACAAATGATTTCTGCACGTACTCTTTTTCTTTCTTAAAAGCTTCGTTATTCCAGAGTCCGGTGAGATAACTTTCTGAAACTTTTTTTATCACTTTTACCTGTAACGCTCCGCCTTTTTGTTTTCCGCCTGCATAAATTATTTCTCCTGGCTTCACACGCACCGACTTCGATTCACCAGTAACGAAACTATAATCAATGTTTGCATCACCCAACAATAAAATCGAATCGGCAGGAATAATTTCTTCCTCATGTATTTTAACGAGTTGTTCTTCTTCCAGCTCACTAATTGGGATTTGTTTTTCCTCACCGTTTTTACTCATCGCTGTGATACCGAGAGGAAAATATGAACGGAAATTTTTATCAAAAGAGAACGCGTCGTGTGTTCTGTCCTGGAAATAACGGCCGGCCAGCATGAAAAAAACAATTCCGCTCATGGAATCCATATAACCCGGACCGGTTCCGGATAATATTTCATATACACTTCGAAGAAATGTTACAAGGATCGCGAGCGCGATGGGAGCGTCTATGTTTAGAAATTTCTGACGCAGTCCTTTGTAGGATGAAACAAAAAATCCTGCCGCGCTGTAAAAGAAAACCGGCAGGGAAAGAATCAGATTTAAATAGGAAAAAGTTTTCAGCAGACCTTCTTCAATTGCGTCTCCTGATGAAAAATATTCCGCGAAGCTGAGCAGCATTATATTTCCAAAACAGAATCCTGCGACTCCTATTTTATAAAGTACGCTCCTGTTGGGTTTCGTGGTTTTTTTATTTTCATCTTCAAGACTGATCCAGGGTTCATAACCAACCAATGTAAGAACGGATGCAATTTTGGAAAGATTTGTTTGCCGCGGATTATAATGAATGGTTACATCTTTTTTCAGAAAGTTAACCTCCGATTTCAGCACGCCGCCATCCAGTTTATTCAAATGTTCAACCAGCCAGATGCACGATTCACAATGAATAAGAGGTAAATGAAATTTAACTATTGAAAGATCCTGGTCGCAGTAGGAGAGAAGTTTAGCTGTTACGCTTTCATTATCAAGATAGGAGAACTTGTTTTCATAATAATCCGTCTTCTTTTTGTTTCCGGGATTGGGGGTGAAATTATAATAATTGCAAAGATTGTTGTCGTTCAGGATCTGGTAAACTGATTTACATCCTTCACAGCAGAAATTTTTTTCTTCCAGCAGGATATTCTCATCCCTGCAATCATCACCGCAATGATAACATTTAACTTCTTCTGCCAGTCTTGTTTCTCCCGTGATCATTTCGGGTACAAAGTTGCTGATGGTATCCGGGACAGGTCATGACGAATTACATTATTTATTATGACCAATATCAGGTTACTCGCTTTTAAAATATTTTTAACCAAATGAGAATTTGAATTGTTTGACATAAATCATACTTATTCTTGCCTTTCCTCATGGTGCATAAAAAACTACTCAGATAATTTTGATCATCTTTTTAAATGACTTCCGTTATGCAACATGGATCCCCAGAAGAAAAATTCAACGCAACTATTGATGCGGATGGTTATATAGAACCGCGCGATCATATGCCGGAAGGCTATCGCAAACATCTTATCAGGCAGATTTCTCAGCACGCGCACTCCGAAGTGATTGGAATGCAACCCGAAGGAAACTGGATCACCCGCGCTCCGAGTTTGCGTGCAAAACAAATTCTTCTTGCGAAAATTCAGGATGAAGGCGGACACGGTTTGTATTTATACAGCGCGGCCGAAACGCTTGGCATTTCACGTCAGGAACTGATAGAACAGTTACATAGCGGAAAAGCAAAATATTCAAACATCTTTAATTATCCCGCTTTAACATGGGCCGATATTGGCGCAATTGGATGGCTGGTTGATGGAGCGGCAATAGTGAACCAGGTTTCGTTGCAACGCACATCTTATGGACCCTACAGTCGTGCAATGGTGCGGATCTGCAAAGAAGAAAGTTTTCATCAGCGGCAGGGTTATGAAATAATGGCAATGATGATGAAAGGTACAAAAGAGCAGCGTGAAATGGCGCAGGATGCAATGAACCGCTGGTGGTGGCCCGCGTTAATGATGTTTGGACCGCACGATTCTGATTCACCAAGAACAGGTGACGCCGTGAAATGGAAAATCAAACGCGAATCAAATGATGTGTTGCGGCAGAAGTTTATTGACAAGACAGTTCCTCAGGCCGAGCTTATTGGATTAAAAGTGCCTGATGATAAATTGAAATTGAACGAAGCCACCGGTCATTATGAAATTGGCTCCATCGACTGGGAAGAATTCTATCGCGTTATTGCGGGAAACGGTCCGTGCAACGAGCAGCGTATGGAGCATCATGTTAAATATCATGAAGAGGGACAGTGGGTGCGTGAAGCTGCCGCTGCATACAGGAACAAAAAAGAAAAACGCCTGCAGGCTGTTGTTATTTAAAACATTTTAAAAATGCAAAACACTCACGATACACAATTGGATCTCTGGGAAGTTTTTATTCAGAGCAAGCCCGGTATGCCTTACGTTCACGCGGGCAATATTCATGCTTCCGATAAAAAAATGGCTATCCAGAACGCGCGCGATACTTATACGCGCAGAGGAGAAGGAAGAAGCATCTGGGTTGTTCCCAGTAATTACATCATTGCTTCTGCAGCGGATGACAGTGAAATGTTATTCGATCCTTCAAATGAAAAAATATTTCGGCACCCGACTTTTTATATTATGCCTGAGGGCGCAAAACAAATCTGATAATGAACTACGATATGCATTTATATAAGTATACGCTTCGGCTAGGTGATGACGCGCTTGTACTCGGTCACCGTTTATCGGAATGGTGCAGCAGGGGGCCGTTTTTAGAAGAGGATCTTGCACTGACCAACATTTCCCTCGATTTTGTTGGACAGGCTCAGGCTTTTTTAAAATATGCGGCGGAAGTAAGTGGAAAAAATATTTCTGAAGATGAACTTGCTTACCGCAGACCAGAGCATGAATATTTCAATCATCTGATCACTGAACTTCCAAATAAAGATTTTGCGTTCACTGTTGCGCGTCAGCTTTTCTTTTCTGCCTATGAATTTTTTTTATACGACGCTCTGGCTGAAAGTAAAGACAAAATAATTTCCGGAATTGCAG
>CBIHPU010000029.1:0-13514 GCA_966211935.1 uncultured bacterium
TCAACCGGAAATTTGTTTCCCATATAGGCAACCTGGTTGTGCACCACTTTTTTTATAAGCAGATCTTTTCTTTCAGATGTATCACCGAGTGCGACTGAATAAACCGGATATTTCAAATTGCGGTTGGCGTACAATGGATTCATTCCTTTATTGTATAATCCATCTGTGGCAATAACCAGCGCGCCGAGGTTTCGGTTCGAATAATTATTTTCAATCTCCGCGAACAGTCCGGAAAAATCTGTTTCCTTTCCTTTGAAATTTAGTGTGTCGCCCGCGTGAAGTATATGATCAAAAAAATATTTTCTGATCTCGAATTTGTCATTCAGTTCATCACCTAATTTTCCAAATGCTTTTGACAACTCATTTCTTACCCAAGCGGAATCCTTTGACATTACAACACTTTGTGAATTATCTACCGCCAGAATAAGCAGCGGCTTTTCTTTTTCTACCGACACATGCTTAAGCATTGGTTCTAGTAAAAAGAAAGAAAGAAGAAAAACAAACAAGAGTCGTGTCGCCAGAAGAATTTTAGCGATAGTTGGATTGATATCCTTGTTTTTATTCGCGCGGAAGTAAAGAGCAAAAGCAAACACTACGGCGCCCAGCAGACAAAAAATGAGCAGGAAAGCCGGCCAGGTTAAAACTATCTGAAATAAAATAATCACCGAATTACGAATAAGGAATACGAATATACGAATTACGAACAGAAGGTGCCGGCAAGCGTTGCTTCGTCAGAAATCAGAAAACTACTGGAAAGGGAAAGCGATTTTATCAATTAGGAATAGAAAATATTAAAGCTCTCTATGTACACGTTAATTGTGAAAAAATACTAATTCCCCATATTTTTAAGTTAGCATTCCTCCGTCAACATTAATGCACTGACCCGTAATGTAGGATGACATATCAGAAGCCAGAAAGAGCGTAAGATTCGCCACATCATCGGTTGTTCCACCTCTTTTCAAAGGAATCGCGTCTCGCCACTGTTGAACTGTTTCAGGATTCAAAGCTCCGGTCATTTCTGTTTCTATAAATCCCGGAGCTATCGCGTTGCAACGGATATTCCTTGAGCCTAATTCCAGCGCAATCGACTTGCTGAATCCTATTATCCCGGCTTTTGATGCAGCATAATTACTTTGTCCCGCGTTACCTTTTACTCCAACAACAGAACTCATGTTTATGATCGATCCTTTTTTTGCTTTCAGCATTGGACGCTGAACAGCTTTGGTCAGGTTGAAAATAGATTTCAGGTTTGCGTTGATCACTTCATCCCATTGTTGCTCCGTCATTCGCATTAAAAGATTATCTCTTGTAATACCGGCATTATTCACCAGGACATCAATTGTTCCAAATTCGGATACGACAGCGTTCACTAATTCTTCGGCGGCTTTAAAATCCGCGGCATCGCTTTTATACCCTTTAGCTTTTACTCCATAGCCGGAAAGTTCCTTTTCAAGCTCAAGTGCTTTCTCTTGTGAACTGAGATATGTAAAAGCCACATTGGCCCCATTCTTCGCGAAAGTGATTGCAATTCCGCGACCAATTCCGCGCGATGCGCCTGTAACGAGCGCTGTTTTTCCCTGTAAAAGTTGCATAAATGTTTTGTTAAATCGTAGGCAAATATAATGTTTATCGTTTTAAAGCGTTCAACTTGATTACGCATGATACTTTTTCGGCCAGCAGCTGACGATTACTGCTATTTCATTTTAAAAAAATTTACCGGTTACGATCAGGTGAAAAAAATTCTTTTGATTTGCAATTCGTCCAACAAAAATTCGACGTAGCAACTTATTGCATTTTCAAATTTATCTATCTTTAAACCCTCTCACCTATAAAATTTAATGATGAAAAAAATCAGTTTACTATTTGTTATTCTAGCGTGCATTGTTCAGTTTGCAAATGCCCAAAGGGGATCAAAATCGAAAGCGTGGCTTGAAATAGGATTAAAAGGAGGTGGAGGGATCTCTGTTATTTCGAACAAAAACATCTGGGATGATAAGAAAACAGTGGCTCTTACTTTATCACCTTGCTTTTCATACGGCGGAAAACTCGCA
Organism: uncultured bacterium; assembly: GCA_966211935.1. Classification (GTDB taxonomy): domain Bacteria; phylum Bacteroidota; class Bacteroidia; order B-17B0; family Aurantibacillaceae; genus AM-1111. Next base: position 2,052 of record CBIHPU010000029.1, read on the forward strand.
ATAAATTTTAATGAGAGTCACCAGCTGGCATTTGAAGGTATGGCAGGCATGCGTTCCCAGCAGTACGAATTTCTATTGGATAAAGTAAAATATAATAAAACACTTAAATATAATGTTACTGACCTTGGTATGTTGTACCGATACAACAGCAGCAATGGCGGTTACGTTGAACTGGGCGGACAATATTCAATGCTTGTAAAAGCGACTGAAACAAATGACAACGGAAGTGTTGACATTACAAATTACCTTACTAATTATACCAGTGGCGTTCTTGGATTTGGAGGTAACCTTGTACAGGCCGGTATGTTAACATGGACGCTTGGAGTTCGATTCACTTATTCATTTACTGATCTTATCAGCGCAGAGGGCGGAGCGAACGAAAGTTTCTCTTATCCGTTGAATGACGCAATAGTAAGAAAGGAGTATGACTCATACAAATTGACTAAACCAGTAACAGCGCAACTCATTACAGAATTGAACTTTGATATTGGATACCTTGCGAAATCAAACTGCAAAAGAGGTCGCGTTTCTTTTATGTCATTCTAGGCAGGAGATCATCCACAATGACAAGGTGCATTCCAACGAGTGCGCCTTTTTTAATAAACGAAAAGAAAAATTATTTAACGGGATCATATCCGCTCCCTCCCCACGGATGACAACGCATAATTCTTTTAAAACCCATCCAGCACCCTTTTAACGCGCCGTGTTTGTTGATAGCGTCAATAGCATAATGCGAACAACTAGGCTCATACCGGCACGCGGGACGCACCCATGAAGAAATCAGGTATTGATAAGCTCGAATAAGAAAAATTGGAATTATTTTAAGAATAGCAGTCAATACGGCACTAATTCGCTCTCTCTTTAAAAGGAAGATATTCTGTAATAAACTTAAAAATTGTATGGTAAACAGGAGTGGTCACATTCTTAGTTTCAGTAATATTCTTTGTTTCCGGTGTTGCAACATTTGAAACAATTGAAGAATTTATAACGCCGATATTACGATTGCCAAACTGAAACAGGATCATTGCTCCGGCCAAAAATGCAATTATGAAAACGGTTAATAAATTTTTCTTTTTCATTTAAAAAATATGACGCAACAAAAATAGACCATTTAACATCAGAATACGCCTCTCGGCCAGCGATTTTACTGCTATTTAACAATTTTTTCGCTGAGGAATAAATACCACTTGTGCCTGAAATTGCGCCAGATATAAAGTCAAAATTAACGTTTGCATCATTAGGTCTAATTTTGTTAAAGGTTTTTCATTAACAATGACATGAAGGGAAAGCAGGTAATTACCCGCACAGCAAAGTTTTTTATAGACGATAACGATATACTGCACATTGTAATGTTGCCGGATGTGCTTGTTGACGAATTGGATATTTACGACAATTACCTTGTGGTTCGTGACCTCACTGAAAGGCGTGTCATGTTGCGGTGTTTTGACGCGCGCGCAAACGACTGGTCAATGTCTGAGAAAGCAAAGATCATAGCCAAACAAACTTTTGAAAACAAAAGCGCAAAGGCCGTCGCAATTTTAATTAAATCAGGAATAACAAGTTCATTGCTGAACTTTTTTAATCGCTTTGGTGATCCTGAAATGCCGAGAAAATATTTCGATAACGAAAAAGAAGCAATAAACTGGCTGCTCAGCCTTAAACTTTAATTAAAGTTTCCCTTCTTTTTGCAACTGCATGGTGTTCTTCCCATGTTTTTCTCCCTGCTGTTTTTCCTTGAAAAGCTGCAAGCGCGTTGGCATCTCCTTCTTCGGATAAAAATTATTGTCGAGATCTATATCCGCGGTTTCCTGGAACGGATCCAAAACAAACTGCTTAACAGGTTTATCTGTCACAAATAATTTCGCTGCTTTCTTGTTGTTGTAACGCCAGAATTCAGCCGGCAATCGTTTCACTTCCTTTGTACCGTCAGTATATTCAAATTCAATTATCAAGGGCATGATCAGGCCACCCACATTCTCAAACTCAATCCAGTAAATATTTTTTTCCGAATTCAGCAACTGCTTATCATTTTCGTTCAGATTTTTCAGATACTGTTCATAAAGTTTTTTATCACTTTCCGTTACTGAATAAGGATCAAATGAACTATAAAAGTCTTTCAGCTCGGGATAGGTCATGACGCGTGTTACAGGAATTTCAGTCTCATCACGCTGCTTGCTTAAGCTGGGCGGAGCAACTTCTTTATTCTCCTTTGCAATCTTTTTTTCGATTTAAGTATTACGCGAATCATTTTTATACCACGCAACCTGGCTCACGGAAATATCGCAGGGTTAAATTCCATAAAACCAACCTCTCCAGAACCAGTCAAGATCAACGGCGCTTGCGTCTTCCATTGTGCGGAAAAAATCTGCGGGACGCGGATGCTTAAATGCCCACCTTTCACAATAAGTTTTAAACGCGAAGTCAAACAACTCGCGTCCCATTATTGTCTCACGTAAAATATTGAGCGCTGTTGCAGGTTTTCCATACGCGTTGTTACCGAATTGCAATATAGATTCAGAATTTGTCATAACAGGAGATAACGTTGAAGGATCGCTGGCCATATAACTAACAATCATGCGCGGCTCGCCCCTCCTCGATGGATATTCTTTATCCCATTCTTTTTCGGTGAGGTATTGTACGAATGTATTAAAACCTTCATCCATCCAAGTCCATTGTCTTTCATCGCTGTTAATGATCATCGGGAAAAAATTATGTCCCACTTCATGAATCACTACGGAGATCAATCCGATCTTTGTGTTCTCGCTGTAAGTTCCATCCGCTTCAGGACGCGGACCGTTGAAACAGATCATGGGATATTCCATTCCGCCGATTGGTCCGTTCACAGAAATTGCAACGGGATAGGGATATTGAATGGTATATTTAGAATATGTTGAAATTGTTTGCGCAACAGCGTGAGTTGAATATTTCTCCCACAAAGGATTTCCTTCTTTGGGATAATAACTCATTGCCATTACAATTTTCCCCTCGCTGTTCACACCCATTGCATCCCATATGAATTTCCTGGAAGAAGCCCACGCAAAATCACGTACATTTTTCGCTTCAAAATTCCAGGTCTTTGTTTCTTTACTTTTTGTGCTTTCTTTTTTGATCACTTCATCCTGCGAAACAATTATTACGGGAGTTTTTGAAGTTCTCGCGACAGAAAGTTTGTTGCTGATCTCCGAATTCAAAACAGATCCGGAATTTTTTAGTTCTCCAGTTGCTGCGACAATATGATCTGCCGGCACCGTGATATTAACTTTGTAATTGCCGAATTCCAATGCGAATTCACCGCGACCAATATATTCTTTATTCTGCCATCCTTCCACATCATCATAAACACACAAACGCGGAAACCATTGCGCTAATTCAAAAATACTGTTTCCATCTTTTTCAAAATATTCAAATCCTCCCCTGCCGCCAAAAACACGCGCGTTGTTTATGTAGTTAAACCAATCAATTGAAAAAGTAAAACTCTGTTTAGAACGCAATGGCGCGGGAAGATCAACACGCATCATTGTGCCCTGAATATACGTATGAAGCTCTTTTCCTTTCGCGTCCTTTACTTTCAGATTTTTATATCCACCATCAAATTCCTTATCTACCATTTTATGAAATGTTTCAAATCCCAACGCTGTTGGCTTATCATCACTCGCGCTTAGAGCGCTTAAGGAATTCTTTTTGAAAATATTCTGATCGAGCTGGACCCAGAGGTAATTAAGGATATCGGGTGAATTATTGAAATAAGTAATTTTTTCTGACCCGGTTAAAGAAGGATTGGGCCAGGTCTCATCCAGCTTAACTGTTATTTCATAATCTACCTGTTGCTGCCAGTATTCGTGGCCGGGCGCGCCTGCCGCGTTACGATATGAATTAGGTGTTGGAAGTAACTCGTCTATTTGGTGAAATTTGCTCGGATTATAATTCTGAGCGATAAAAAACAACGGACAGAAAATGATCAATAAAACCTTATTCATATTGCGCTAAATTATGAGGAGCACAAAGGAAAAACAGTTAACAAATCCCAATTAGCCGGAATGGTAAAAACAAGAGTTAAAGCGATCATTTTTTTATTCGAACGGAGATTACAAAACCATTCATTTCTCTTTATAACTTATCTGAAAAATTAACAGGGCAATTTGTAATTTTACCTCCATATGAATCCCAACCTGGATCCCGAAGAAGAAAAATTAAGTCCTGCCGACAAAGAGATCGAACGTATGCTGCGTCCCTCGCAGTTTGAAGATTTCAGCGGACAACAAGCCGTGGTTGACAATCTCCAGGTTTTTGTGCAGGCTGCAAAGCAACGCGGAGAAGCACTTGATCACGTTCTGCTTCATGGTCCTCCCGGCCTTGGAAAAACTACACTTGCTCATATTATTTCAAATGACCTTGGAGTAAATATTAAAATTACATCTGGACCCGTTTTGGATAAACCTGGTGATCTTGCCGGTTTGCTCACCAATCTTGAACCGAATGACGTTTTGTTTATTGATGAGATACATCGTTTAAGTCCTGTGGTGGAGGAATATTTATATTCCGCAATGGAAGATTATAAGATCGATATTATGATCGATACCGGTCCAAATGCACGAACAGTTCAGATAAAACTTAATCCGTTTACATTGGTAGGCGCAACAACGCGAAGCGGTTTACTTACATCTCCTTTGCGCGCCCGCTTTGGAATTAATCTGCGCCTTAGTTATTACGATACAAAAACACTTACAAATATTATTCAGCGTTCCTGCGATATTTTAAACGTACCGGTAAAGGAAGACGCGGCTTTCGAAATTGCGAGAAGAAGTCGTGGCACACCGCGAATTGCAAACGCGCTATTGCGCAGAGTGAGAGATTTCGCACAGATAAAAGGTGACGGTACAATTGGACTGGAGATTGCACAATACGGCTTGCAGCAACTGAATGTTGACAAGAACGGATTGGATGAAATGGATCACAGAATATTAAGATCCATTATTGAAAAATTCAAAGGTGGTCCTGTAGGAATCAACACCATTTCAACTGCTGTTGGAGAAGAATCAGGAACAATTGAAGAAGTGTACGAACCGTTTCTTATTCAGGAAGGATACCTGGTGCGCACTCCTCGTGGAAGGGAAGCCACAGAAAAAGCATATAAACATCTCGGAAAATCTCCTCTTACAAAAAAAGGCGGATTGTTTGATGACCTGTAATGATTTCTGAGTTTAATTTCACGCGGAGTCATGAAGCAGAAATCACAAGACAGATTTCGCTTCTTAATCCACACGGAGCAAGCGAAGAGCCTGGTTTTATAAATCATTGTGCACACTGTGATTCTTAGTGTACTTCGTGTCCCAAAAAAAATTTCCCGGGGCGCTTTGTGTCCCAAAAAATTTCAGGGCTAGTCAAACATCAATTCGGATTCTGACGTCACAATTCTACATTAAGAGAGGCACGTCTTTTTATGCGTAAAGACAAAAATATCCCAATGACGCACGTATTGGCTAAAATAACAGGTGTAAAACCGGAAGATATTAGAAATGCTTTTAAATCAGACCTCGATTCACATGAACAGGCGGGGCTGCATTTGGAACATTGCTGGCAAAATGCAAAAGACAATTCTGAAATCTTTTTTCTTTTTCGTTCCGAGAATATGGATAAAGCAGAAGAATTTATCAAGCGTTCGCACACGGCAGCTTATATGGACGACATCAATGCAAATCTTCCACAAATGACCTTTCTTCACGGAGTGACATTGTGATATTCCGCGTATTTGTTAATGGGAAAAACCAAAGCAAATTGGTTATATTTGGTTATCCAAAATTTTCCCATGCAAAAAGTCATTACCCTCTTCACGTTAGCATTTTCAATTCTCGCGGTTCAGGCGCAAACAACAAAAAATACAGGCAGCAACCCTAATCTTGGCGGCGGTGATGACGCCCAGAGCAGACAGAAATATGAGCATCAGCGTTTAGCTGACCCCGCAACAGGACAAATACCGCTTGATGTTCGCGCGAGAGAACTCGCCTTCGCCGCGACATTGCCCAGTGACTTCAACGTAAATTCTTCCGGACAAAAACTTTCAAGTATTCCAATGAGTCTGGTTAACAGAGGACCATGGAATGTTGGAGGAAAGACAAGCGCATTTGCAATAGACGCAAGTAATGAGAATCGTTTGCTTGCAGGAACAACCTCAGGCGGGATGTGGTTGAGTACAGATGGCGGTGCATCATGGACAATGACAAATACAACGGCGCAATTAAAAGGAGCAAATTGCCTAGCGCAGGACAGAAGACCAAACAAGCAAAACACCTGGTATTATGGAGGAGGAAGTCCGTGGGCTTCAGCAGGCGGCGGCGGTAACGCGTATTTTCTGGGAGACGGAATTTTCAAATCACTTGACAGTGGATTGACCTGGCAACAAATCCCAACAACCGCATCAGGTAATCCAAATAATTTTACAACAGGATGGCAAATTGTTTATTCGATCGCGGTTGATCCGTCTGCTCCAGATTCAGTAGATGAATTTTACGCTGCTGTTTACGGTCAGGTTTACAAAACAATGAATGGTGGCGCGAACTGGACGCCAATAAAAGCAGGTGGTTCATACTTTACTGAAGTCACGGTAACTACAACAGGAGTTGTTTACGCCACCTTAAGTTCAGATGGAACACAAAAAGGAATCTGGAGATCACCGGACGGAGTAACATTCACACAGATCATTCCACCGAATTTTCCCACAACCTATAACAGAATTGTAATGGGAATTAATCCAAACAATGAAAATGAAATTTATTTTCTTGCAAATACACCAGGATTTGGAAAGGTAACTTATGATTTTATGGGGGACCCACATTATAACAGTTTGTGGAAGTACACATATGTTTCAGGAGATGGAGACAGCACAGGCGGAAGCTGGCAGGATCTTTCCATTAACCTGCCCGCAACGGGAGGTATTTTCGATAAATTTCACACGCAGGAATCTTATGATATGGTGATTAAAGTAAAACCCGGAAATTCTAACGTTGTATTTCTTGGAGGAACAAATCTTTACCGTTCAACATCAGCATTCCAGGATTCAACAAGTACAACTTATATTGGTGGTTACCTGAAAGGATCTGCCTTACCCGTTATTGCATCTTATGCAAATCATCATCCCGATCAGCATTGCATTGAATTTCTTCCTTCGAATCCTGATGTACTGCTTAATGCAAATGACGGAGGAGTTTTTAAAACACTGAGCAATATGGATTCAGTTGTTGCATGGCAATCACTGAATAATGGTTATGTAACTACCATGTTTTATACCGTTGCAATTGATCAGGCAACTAACAGCAATATTATTTGCGGAGGCGCGCAGGATAATGGAACCTGGTGGACCAACACCGCTGCTCCTACTTCTCCGTGGCTTTGGGTTCATGGCGGAGACGGCGCGTATTGCCAGATAGCAGATAGTTCCTCCGCTTACTATTTCTCCATTCAGAATTGCAAACGCATTGTAAAAACGCAACTTGACGCGAGTGGAAACACTATTGCTTACAGAAGAATAGATCCCATTGGCGGAAAAGGATATCTATGGATGAATCCTTTTGTGCTTGATCCGAACAATGACAACATCATGTACCTTGCAGGTGGAAAATATCTGTGGAGGAATGATGATCTTTCTGCAATTCCCCTCACCAATCAATGGGATTCCATTTCAACCAACTGGGTAAGATGGCAGGATTCAGTACCAACAGCCAATTCAGTTATTACAGCCGTGGCCGTAAGCAAAACTCCGGCTAACAGAGTTTATTACGGAACCAACATGAAACGTGTTTACAGAATTGATAGTGCAACTACAGGCACGCCAACACCAGTCGACATTACTCCGGCGAGCGGAACAATTTTATTTCCATCTGCAGGATATGTAAGCAATATTGCAGTTGATCCGCACGACGGAAATAAAGTGCTGGTTGTATTTTCAAATTATAACGTGTATAGTTTATTTTATACAACAGATGGTGGAACTACCTGGCAACGCGCGGGTGGAAATCTTGAAGGAAACAACATCACCGCGCCATCGGTTCGCTGGGCAAGTATTCTGCACGTTTCAGATGGAACAGTTTATCTTGTTGGAACCAGCACAGGTTTATATGCAACTGATACATTGATGGGAACAAACACAGTTTGGGTTCAGCAGGGAGCAGGCACCATTGGAAATGCTGTTTGCGACATGATCGTAACGCGCGAATCAGACGGATTGGTTGTTGTTGGCACGCATGCGAACGGAATGTATTCAACTAACGTCACCACAATTAATGATATAATAACGTTCAATGAAGTAAAAATTATTGAAGATCAGCTGGAGCTTAAAAATTTTCCAAATCCATTAAACGCATCTACTACAATTGAATTCAACTTGAAGAATGACGTAAAGGTGAATCTTCATATCTGGGATGAGGGGGGAAGACTGGTAGAAACCTTAATTTCCGGTGCAACAATGAATGCAGGAAAACATTCGGTTCAGTTTGACAGAAAAAATCTAAGAGCCGGTATTTATTATTACAGTTTGCTTGCCGGGGATAAAAGGAAAACGAATATGATGGTGATTACCGGCAAGTAAATTACTTCATCAAGACTTTAGTTTTTTATTCCCGAATATTTTAATTCTGTAATTAATATTATAATCAACGCTGAGCTGATCAAAATCAGGCGCGTTCATTTCCACTTTTCCAAACTCCACTTTAAACTGCTTAATCACCTTTCGCAGCGAAAAGGCAATCTATTTTTTTTTATTCAAAGTAATTTTGATTTATGATTCGGCCACACACATCGAATTACAATAAGAATAATGCATGGCGCAATACTACTTTACTATTAAAAAGTAATAACCATGAGAAAGTTATATGTGTGGCTGCTGATGAACCTTTGTTTATTGAGCGCCAGTGCCCAGTATTTTGAATGGGCAAAAAAAGGAGGTTTGTGGGCGTATGATTACGGATACGGAATAACTACAGACAATTACGGACGTGTTTATCTTGCAGGTAAGTATGAGAAGAATGCAGTCTTCAACAACACTACACTTCCCTGTCAGGGAAATCACGATATCTACCTCGCACAATATAGTCCTTCGGGAAGTCTGAACTGGATACGAACGGCTGGAGGTTACACCGGAGATTATGCAACCTGTGTTGCCACAGACGGAACGAGCGCGGTCTATATTGGCGGAGAGATTGAAGGCTCAGGCGCGATAATAAAATTCGTAGGTTCAAACATTACCTTGAAATGTGAAGGATCCAACGATATTGTGATTGCAAAATATAATATGTCCGGTACTTTGCTGTGGGCAAGAAGAGCCGGAGGTCCATATTATGAAAAGGCATTAGGAATTACCGTTGACAAATACGGGAACGTGTATGCCTGTGGTTTGTTTCAGAAGAGGGCTAAGTTTGGAGGAACTACAACTGTTTACGGCAGAGGTGACAATGATATCTGGATCGCCAAATACGATTCGAATGGAAATTTCCTTTGGGTACGAACAGCAGGAAGCGGAGGTCGTGATGAAGCAAAAGGAATTAAATGTGACGACAACGGAAACGTTTATATAACAGGTTTATATAAGAACGGCTGTAAGTTCGGATCGCAATATTTATATGCACCGGGCAGCTACATGCAATGTTTCATAGCTAAATATTCTCCAAGTGGAAATTTGCAATGGGTTAAAACCGGAGGAGGAAGCTGGGATGATATCGGCTGGGGAATTACATATATGGATGGCTTGCTTTATATAGCCGGTGAATTCAATGGTACATCTTCATTCAGCGGCAAATCAATTTACACAACAGGCAGGGCAGATATTTTTGTTGCATGTTATGATCAGGGAGGAAATATCCTCTGGATCAATAAAGCCGGTGGAAAATCAGCGGACAGAGCAAGAGGAATTGGAAGCGCCGCCGGAAAATTATATATAACGGGACAATATGGCGGCTATGCAAAGTTCGGCCCCTACTCTAAAACAGCAGCGGATCATCAGGATATATTTATGGCCTGCCTTGATAAATACGGAACGTTTAAATGGGTGATGGCAGCAGGCGGTGGCGCTGACAAACCGGAAGATCTCGGCTATGAATCCGGGAACACAATTTGCGCGGAAGCCAATGGCAACGTTTACGCGAGCGGTGCAATGCTTGATGGTGCGTCTTTTGGAAGCACTTACTTATCGAGGTGGTCACGGACCGATGTGTTTATTTGCAAAATTAAAACTGGTTCTGCTTCTTCTAAGTCAGATTCCCTCGAAGAAAAAAGAGCAATAACAGCTTTGGAAGAGCTGATGCCGGAAGAAGACTTAATAGACGCTGATATTATGGAAGAAACTGATGAGTTCAATAACGCGATAGCAGAGAAAACAGCAGGTAACGCGGACAATCTCAAAAACAAATTCGCGGATGAAAATGTCATTGTGTTTCCGAATCCATCGGCAGGAAACATAACAGTTGATATTCCGGGAAGGGAAGCAGAGGCGGATATTTTGATCTACAACTGCGCGGGACAGATGATTCAGAGCAGGAGAATTAAAGCGCCGTCGCAGGTAAATTTGGATCTCTCTTCAGAAAATAAAGGAATTTTCTTTTTAATGATCCGAACGGAAGGCGCTGTCGTCAAACGGAAAATAGTAATTCAATAGAAATATGTTTAGTAGCCGAAAGGCGATTTATATATAGAGAAAGCACCCGCGGATTTTAAATTCCTGCGGGTGTTTTTATATATTGAGCATTCTAAGTGGGCAAAAAAAACTTTGAATATGCAGTCATATCTTTCCGTAATTTCGGGAAGCTGAAATGTCCAGAATAACGCTTTTTGCAGATATAATTGTTCCACTTTCTGTTCCGAATCTCTATACCTACAGAATTCCGGAAGAGCTGAATGAACTTGCAATTCCAGGCAAGCGCGTCATCATTCAATTCGGAAAAACAAAATTCTATACAGGCATTATCCGTAATATTCACGAAAAGCCGCCAAAAAATTACGAAGCAAAATATCTCGACAGCATCATTGACGATGAACCAGTGGTGAATGAGACACAATTAAAATTCTGGGATTGGCTTTCGTTTTATTATATCTGTCATCCCGGAGAAGTAATGAATGCAGCTCTTCCATCCGGATTAAAGCTGAACAGCGAAACAAAAATTGCTTTGAATCCGGAACACGCGGGAGATGATTTCTCTCATCTGAATGATAAAGAATTTTTAATAACAGAATCTCTTCAGGATGGAAATATTCTCACGCTTCAGCAGATAGCGGAAATTATTAAAGTGAAGAATCCTCAACCGCATCTAAAAAAACTTGTAGCCGAAAAAATCGTAATTGTATTCGAAGAACTTAAAAATAAATATAAGCCGAAACTTATTTCCTATGTAAAGCTGAATCAAAAATATAAGGACGATGAACAGCTGAAAGAACTTCTCGATAATCTTGAGAAGAAAGCATACAAGCAGCTGGAAGCCC
>CBIHPU010000030.1:0-13399 GCA_966211935.1 uncultured bacterium
TGATCGGTCTTTCGTAAACGTTGGATTCCCTTTCAATATAACTGTTGAACTGACGCTTCCAGAAGAAATCTTCTACGGTCCTTCTTTCTGCATCATTCTTCAGGTTATATACTTCGTTTCTTGCGAACAATGGGCGACACTGCGGATAGTACAGAGTAAAGATTGGAATGAATAACGCTTTATCTTCGTTATACCACTCAAAACTGATTGCAAGTACCCGCACATCAAGAACAGACCTTTGCTTATCAAAGAACCAGTCTTCTTTCAACTTTATGTGAGTGATTTTCTCGTTAGAGATCGTATCTGCAATTGTTCTTGTTCCGATCTGATTACCTAAAGAGTCCTCTTCAGGTACAGTCAGCTCAATAAACAACTTGGCAATCGCCTGATCATAAGTCATAGACTCGATGAATTCATCATCCTTAAACGCCGTAATTTCTCCGGACTTTAAGCCTTCCTTCACAACATCCATAAAAGCCTTACGGTTTTGTGTAGGTGTGCTTGGGAACAGCAAAGGCTGATTGATTTTCTCTCTGAGATCAATTACTCTCCAGATCCTTTTTTCCCACGCCACGTCAGCCTGACGTAACGGGGTGTATGGTATAAGGCGACGATTTGGCGTGTTCTCGTTTACATACAGACGATCACGAAACTTATTGCTCGGATCGAACACACCTCCAGTTGTTGTTGTTCCGGTTGGTTTATTATTCAATTCTCCAGTCTGAGCCACAAAACTGGCAAAGAATAGAAACACCGAACAAAACACCAGACAGCTTAAAACTTTTCTCTTATTCATATGAGTTGTTTTACTGTTATAATATCGTCACCATTATTACTTATTGTACGCGTAAACCTAAAGTAGGAAGCGTCTGTACAACACCATCAGGACCTTTAGCCTTAACGTCAAAAAACAAACGTGAACCAGGTCCGGCTTTCTGGAGGATGGCCTTCAATGAAGAAGTAATCGCTCCACCTGAACCGTTTTCAACTTTTGTCTGCCCCTGAATTGAACCTGTAAATTCCCAGCTTACAACTTGGAAGTTTGCAGCAAAATCAAATCCGTCCAGTTTTGCAATGATGTAAGATGCGTTTGCAATCTCTGCCTTTGAAACTTTATCGCCTGATTTTTTTCCGGCAACTGACGGGTATGGAGTTGGAATTCTTTTTACCCTGAATTTCTGAGATCCCTGTTGCTGAACGCCATCTTTAGTTTTTGCACTAACGTTAATTGTAGCCTCACCAGCAGAAGAAACACGTACTATATATTTGCCGGCACCATTAGGTCTTAAACTGATACCTCCGCCGCTTCCACTTACTGATAATTCGCTTGGAGCGAATCCGGCAGCAGAAACTGAAACAGGATTATCAACACCGATATAGAATACGTTCATAGCGTCAGCTGAAATCGCAGCAGACTTTGGAGCCACCATATAGGAAGATTCAAATGCATAGTAGTCAAATTCTCCCGTAGGCTTTTTAAATTTAATAACACCACCCCATTGTTGCTCTCCAATTCCACCAGCTGAAAGTTCATAACGGCCCATTCCACCGTCAATCTTAAGTTTATTAGCGTCATCACAACCAATACATTTTACCGGATTAGCCGTAGAATCAATTTTAGCGCCCACGTGAATACTCATTTGCTCATCAGTCATAGATGAACTTGACGCAGCAAGAAAAACGTCTGCAAGGTATTTTTGTCCTGACTGAACATACGCAGAGTTAGCAATTACTTTAGCGGAAAGTTTGTCAAATTTGATTGCAATCTTACCACTTGCACCGGAAAGCTGGGAAATACACTCAGACTCAACGTTCTTAATGTCTGACTGAATCTTTGTAAGGTTAGTTACAACCGCAGCCAATGGAAGGTGATAAAAGTTCTCAGTCTCCCATGTTTCCTGAATTCCATCACGCATCTCTTTAGGATCTGCGGGCTTCATACTTTCGATCTTCTTCAAAATAGCTTTATAGTCATCCTCAAGCAATTTAGTCTTGGAATCTTTCTGCATATCGCTGAACATCTTGGTAAGCTTATCGCTAACCTCAGTAATTTTGGTACGCAACTCTTTTGCTGTATGGGGACCGCTCGCTGGTGAGTTCTCATTATCACCAATCAACAAGTGCGTTGGTGCATCATAGTTGTCTTTTTTATCCAGATACCACATTCTCCATCCTTTTTCCGGATTACGGTCACGTCCAACAGAATCTTTGTAATTACCTTTTTCCTCTGTATGCTGTACAACTTCTCTTTTTAATTCATCAATATAATTATCAAGCTCTTTGGTCATTTTCACTACCTCGTTTGCTTTTGCGAGATAAGGAAGAGCCGCAGCGTTTGATTCAGACGACTTTTTAAAGGCGTCCATTATCCTCAAAGTATTATCAGATAAGTTATGATTCGTACGCTCAAGACTTTCATTTACGGTAATAAAACCGTTCAGAATGTCTTTCGATACGTTCATGGCTAGAAGTGCGGTGAGTACCAGGTACATCATACCAATCATCTTCTGCCTCGGGGTTTCTTTACCACCTGCCATTGTTTAATTCAATATTATAAAGTGAATAATAAATATAATGGAGCGGGTGCATAAATGATACACCCTCTCTCTTTAATTCTTACGAATTAGCTCTGTTGAAATTCATAGCAGACAACATGTTGCCATAAATTGTATTGAGCGCCGTCAAATTCGAGCTCAAACTGCTCATTTCCTGACGGTATTTCTTTGTATCCTCTACTGAATCGTTCAGATTCTTCATCAGATCTGATAATCCATCATAGAATTTGCTTGTTACAGCTAAATGCTCTTTAGAACCTTGCAATTGCAATTCATAAGATGCATTAAGTGCAGAAAGATTTTTAGATACTTTAGTAATTTGCTCTCCAAAGCTTTCGCTCGCCTCTGTAGATAGTGATAGACCCAATAAAGAGTCTGCAGCTTTATTATAAGAATCCGACAATGTGTTTACATTCTTTGCAGCGGACTTAACGCTGTCAACATATTCGTTGGTAGCTGAATGAGCATCAGAAATATCCGCCAGTTTACTCGCATTATCGCTTAGCGCTTTCATACCTGCACCAAGACTTTCAAGTAATTCCGGACCAATTTTAGCCTGCTCAAGCGCATTGTCCAGCTGAGCTGTCAATGGCAATTCTTCATGCTTGTCGTCAAGTTTCTCTTCCTCCGCATGCGCTCCCATTCCGGCAATTTCAGGGTAAACCAGAGTCCAATCAACTTCTTCGTGTGGAATATCCATAGCGAATAAAGCGAACAAAAATGCCTCTGTACCCAACCCTCCGATTAACGCAATTGAAGCGCCTGGCCAGTGCATGATTTTAAATAATGCACCCACGATTACGATAGACGCTCCCAGACATGACGCGAGGTGCAAGAACCTCTTAAACCCCTTAACTTTTGGCAACTTGTGACTCATAGCTCCTGATTTGTTTAGTTAGTGATAGATTGTTTTTTAGTTGGTTTTTTTTGGTTGTTTTTTATAAAGAACAAGAGTTATAAAGAACATCAAATTATATATCATCGCCTTTGGCGCGGCCAAGATATGTCATTACGTTACGGAATCCGATGTAACATTTAGCGGTATCCTGATACTCATAAGAACGTGCAGAGTTCTCAAGATAGTAGCCAACATCCTTCCACGAACCTCCGCGAATTACTTTACGCTTCATAACATTCGGATCATTATCCTGAGCTTCGTAAACATAATCAGGGTTCAAATCGTGCGCGAAATCATAAGCTGACTCGTCAAATGCGTTACTAGTCCACTCAGCAGCATTACCCGCCATACAATACAATCCGTAATCATTAGGGTTGTAAGAGAAAATATGAACAGTATGGAAACCACCATCGTCAATGTATGAACCACGGATTGGTTTAAAGTTTCCAAGGAAACAACCTCTCGCGTTACGGATGTAAGGACCACCCCATGGGAATGGAGAAAGATCGTTACCACCGCGTGCAGCATATTCCCACTCAGATTCTGTTGGTAAACGGAAATCATTTACAATAGACTGACCATTTGCCTGCAGGAAGTTGTTCAAAAGGAAAGATCTCCAAATTGAAAAAGCCCTCGCCTGCTTCCAGGTCACTCCTACAACAGGATAGTCATCATAAGCCGGATGCCAGAAATACATATTGGTCATCGGCTCATTGAACGAATAAGTGAAATCATGCACCCAGGCCAAAGTATCTGGGTAAACATTAATAACGTCTTTAATAATGAAAACGCTTCTGTCAAATCCCTTGCGAACTGTTGGAGCAGGATTCAGTTGACCATTTGGTAGAACTTCTGTTTCAGTTACCTCGTACCATCCAAGGTTCTTAGGATCCTTTGCGTTTGGTGTAAGATCCGAAGTGTTTACCTGCTCTCCATTCTTAGTTTTCTCATACAACTCAGGATTTCCAGCCTGAGGCTCGGTAATTGTTGTACTCTGATCGTTAAGAGTCAAACCGTTAATATAATCGCTTGTCTTATAAGCGTGGCTCTTATCCCAAAGTGGGCCGTCAGTAGATTTTAAAGGAATAAAGCGATTTGTCTTAACTGCTGCTTTCCGGATATCTACCCTATAGTACAGATAATTCAATTTACGCGTATCGATTTCTTTACGGTTATAGAATCGCTCCCAAACCGGAAGATAAAGTGGCGCCAAAGCAAGCTGATAATCCTCTTCCTGGCTATCCCACTCAATTTTCTCATCCCAGCTCAGGTAATAACCTTTAACCGGTACAGCAGGAGGATCAGTAGGATCACCTTTATACCACGGATACATTTCCCTGAAATCATCTATTGATATCTGGTAATCTTCAGGTACAGGTCCGTTTTCAGCTAAAAGCGTTCTCGCCAATGAGTCCCGGACATAAAATACAAACTGACGATACTCGTTGTTAGAGATCTCTGTTTCGTCAATATAAAATGCCTGTACGGAAACCATACGTGATTTCTCTGTGTGAGAATTCATGACCTGCTCATCGCTTGGTCCCATATGGTAGCTTCCCATCGGTATATAAAGGGTCCCGAAAGGATCGGGCTGGAACCAGGGTTCCCTTCCTTTTACACCTACAAGCTCGCCGCTGATCTGGGTGCAAGATGCCAGAACTGCTGCTGATCCAATTATAATTGCCAATCGCTTCATAGTCGTCTTTTAGGTTATAACTTTTTACTCGCCATTTGAATACGCCAAAGTTATTAACATTTTTTGAACAAAAGTAAGGCGTAGTAAAAGCTTTTTACGACGTTGTTGTGCTAAAGTTACTTATTTAACAAATTTAACAAATATCTAATCCAAAACACGGTCATTCTGGTGCATTGTTCTTTTTGGCGGCTTAACCGTCTTGAAACAATAGTTCACAAATAACTCATGTGTTCCGCTGCTGTAACCCTTAATCTTTGATGTAGTCACATCGTATGCATAACCTACTTTGAAAACCCCATTACCTGCAGCCCTTTGGAATCCAAGCATCGGTGCAATAGCATCCTGCATCCTGTAGCTTAAACCAAACCAAAGCATTTGCTGAAATTCATAAGTGACGTTTAAGTCAAGCTGGGTAGAAGATCCGTCCGATTTAACTTTAACATTCGGAGTAACTGCGTTATTAGCGTCAATTAAGAAAGTATATCCACCAACCAGATAATAGTGGCGGGCCATCTTAAAAGCTAAAGTATAAGGTGAGGTCAATGGATTCCCATCATCTCCGGTTGCGCCTTTCAGTGTAGCAGCCGTAAGGTGACTTGCAGAAATTCCAACATATACTTGTCTTGGAATAGTAAAATATGCTCCAAACCCGAAATCAGGCACAAGTTTATTCAAACTTGGCGATCCTGTTAAAGAGTTATTTGGAATTGATGGGTCGTGTAAAGTTTGTGGAGCAACCCATGCACCAGTGATATGCTTCTGTAGAAATCCGGCAGAAAGTACAAGGGACAAAATACCATTACCTCCAACAACAAAATGTTTTGCAAAAACGCCGCGCGCGTAAATGGTCTTGTCGGCACCAAGCGCGTCATGCATAACGTTTAATCCAAAACCTATTCCACCTAATGCCTGGCTGTACATATCTGCGCTCAGCAACATCGTTGTTGGCGCGCCAGGGAATGATACCCATTGTTTTCTGTACATCAGGTTAGCACAGATACTTTGGTTAGTTCCGGCATAAGCAGGGTTATAGATTCGCCTGGACTGCATAAACTGGGTAAACTGTGGATCTTGCTGAGCAAACATGGCTCCTGTCAGAGACAAAATACCGACAGCTAATTTGGTAAGGGTTTTTCTCATTCTGTTTACAGTTTAAAAAATACCCACCAATGACATTCGTCACTGGTGAATGGGTACGAAATTAATTATTTAATTGAATTATTCAAACCTTTTTCCAACAATGTTTCAAACACTGTGAAAAATTGGGTTATGCATAGAGTAACACAGACAGGTTACACTTACACTGACTCAGAAAAATCCAATTGTCGTTTTAGAAAAAAGCAAATATTTGAGGGGGAAACTAGGTATAAATACTGAGCGGACAGGTAAGAATTGCCAAAATAAAAAACCCGAAACCAAAAGGAATCGGGTTTGAATATTCTTGAATAAAAGCTCGAAAGTAATTAACGCTTATGCAGTTTTGCTGATGAAACTGTTAACGCTTTACGTCCGCGTTTGCGGCGTGCCGCTAATACACGACGGCCGTTGGGGCTTGCCATGCGTTTACGGAAACCGTGTTTGTTTCTTCTTTTACGTTGCGAGGGTTGGAATGTGCGTTTCATCGTACTAAATTTTATTTTCTTAAAACGGGGTGCAAAGATAAATAGAAATTATTTCCCTGCAAATGTTTTGGGAATTATAATTTTTTCCGCCATTTCGCTATTTACCTGATTGCCCTCATTAACTGAACGTTCACCGCCTTTGGGGTCTTCTTTCGGTACAAATTAGGTAACTTCGGGGGCTGAAAACCAAAAAATGGCGAAAAAAGGACGATTAAGGGCGAAAGATAGCGAAGAATTACCAAAAGCGAAGCTGAACAAAGAGGCTTTTAGGAAAACTAAAAGGCTGTTTAAATATGTTCAACCGCGTTGGAAATTTGGACTTGGCCTTCTTTTTCTGGGGGGAACCGCGGCCGTGGCCCTTGGATTCCCGTTAATTACCGGAAAACTCATCGGACTTTTCGGCGACACTAAAATTTCGAAAGCTGAATTTGAAATACAAATGTGGGAGGTGTTGATACAACTTATTGGCATCCTGGTAATCCAGGGCATAGTATCCTTCGGCAGAGTTTTGATGTTTACACAGGTTTCAGAAAACATGTTATTCAGTGTAAGGAACGACCTTTTCGCCAACCTGATGAAATTACCAATGAGCTTTTACTCAAAAAGTCATGCGTCAGAATTAAACAGCCGCATTGCAACAGACGTCAATATGATTGGCGACGCTTTTACAACCAATATGGCAGAGCTGGTTAGACAAACAATTATAGTTGTTGGCGGAACCGCAGCGCTTTTTTATTATGGACAAGGTGCTACTGAAATTGCATTGAAATTTTTGCTGGTAATTCCACCCATAGCAATCATTACTGTTTTCTTCGCAAGAAAGATCCGCAAATTCTCTAAAGAGTTACAGGATAAAATTGCCTTATCGAATATTATCGTTGGCGAAGCGTTATCGGGAATCAGCAACGTGAAATCTTTTACAAACGAGGGTTATGAAATTAACCGGTATAGAAATCTGACTTCCCAGATCAGAAAATTTGCATACAAATACGGCTTCATGCGAGGTACGTTTTTCACTTTCATTATTACCTGCAGGTTTGGTGGGATAATTTATGTGATATGGGCGCTCTTCTCATTAAAATTTGAACAAAACTTCGACGTTTATGCATTGGGAAAATTACTGATGATAGCGATGTTCGTAGCTGCCAGCATTGGCGGTTTGCCGGATCAGATAGCTGCAATACAGCGCGCGTTGGGAGCTACAGAACGCGTTTTTGAACTAATGGATACTACAGGTGAAACAGTAAACATTTCAACGGAGAAAAAAGAATTTATCAAACTAAAAGGGAAAGTTGAATTCGCAAATGTTTCATTTCATTACCCTACCCGACCGGACTTTCAGGTATTAAAAGAAGTTTCATTTACAGCTGAACAAGGTCAAACTATAGCGCTCGTTGGACCAAGCGGATCAGGAAAATCTACTATTGCAAGTCTCGTTCTCCGCTTTTATAATCCTGATAAAGGTGAAATATTATTCGACGGTAAAAAAGGTTCCGAATATTCTCTTACAGAATTAAGACAAAATATGGCCATAGTTCCGCAAGACGTTATGTTATTTGGAGGAACCATACGCGAGAACATTGAATACGGAAGACCAGGCGCCACGCTTGAGGAAATAATGGAAGCTGCAAAAAAAGCAAACGCGTTTTCCTTCATAGAAAGTTTCCCGGACAAATTTGAAACGCTTGTTGGCGACAGAGGAATTCAACTTTCTGGCGGACAAAGACAACGTATTGCAATCGCACGCGCGGTATTGAAAAATCCTTCCATCTTGATTCTTGATGAAGCAACATCTTCCCTCGACTCCGAATCAGAAAGACTGGTGCAGGATGCGCTCGATAAACTAATGCACGGAAGAACTTCCATTGTTATCGCTCACCGTTTATCCACAATAAAAAACGCTGATAAAATAATTGTTTTAGAAAGAGGAAGTGTAAAGGAAACCGGCGCGCACAACGACCTCATCGAATTACCAGACGGACTTTACCGAAGTCTGTGCAAGCTGCAATTTGAACTTGCGTAAATAATTATCGTTTAATTCCCTTCTTCGATAAAGATTCGCGATACGCTCTTGCGAATTTCTCGTGCTCCTGCAACGTACAGGAGAAGTCTGAGTAACCATTAAGTTCCGGCTTTGCGCAGAAGAAAATATAATTACTCTTCTCATAATTCAGTACGGCAGATACAGCCTGGTCCGATGGAAAACAAACTGGCCCCGGTGGTAAACCTTTATTGCGATAAGTATTATACGGTGATTCAACCTGCAGATCATCACGCGAAACGCGGCGAATAGTAAAATCATTCAACGCGAATATTACAGTGGGATCCGCCTGCAGCGCCATATTTTTAGCAAGACGATTCAAATAAACACCAGCGATCTTTTTCTGTTCACTCTCTATTGAAGATTCACCCTGAACTATTGACGCAAGTATCATCACTTCAGACTGACTCATCTCTAAATCTCTGGCTTTTTGTTTTCTGACATCAGTCCAGAATTTTTTGTATTCTTTTTTAATATCCTCATAATAATCTTCAAAGGAAGTTGCCCAACTCAGTTCATAAGTGCCGGGACGAACGATCGTCATAATCGTAACCGGACTCAAACCAAATTCCCTGTCTAGCATTTCTTCATCCGATAAAAAATCTTCCAACTCCGACTCGTCCATATCAAATTTGGAAACCAGCTTCTCACTGAGCTGATCCATTGTCCTGGTTGTGTAATTGATGGTGATTGTAACTTTCTCTTCTTTTCCGTACCGGATAAGATTTACGAGATGACGGTTACTCATCCCCGGAGTGATCCTGTATCGTCCCGGATGAATTTGATTCGGGAGATCCATTTTTCTTGCAATCCAGTCAAAAGTTTCAATATTATTAATCAGTGATTCATTGCTAAGAATCTCTTTCAGTTCTTCGTAGTCGGTATTTTTCGGAATCTTGAGATAGACAAAATTCTTCCCGTCAACTTTTACGTTCGCACTAAAGGCGTATTTCCATGCCAAATAACCTGCGCCGCCGGCAAGCATCAGCAGTACAAGCACTACAACTTTCAGAAAACCCGAACCTTTTTTTTCCTTAGCCATAATTAAGCTTTTGAAATTTCCCCTTTTAAATATAACGCGTCTTTATCTTCGGGAAACAGTTTTAAGAATTTTTTTATTATCCGCGAAGCTGCGTCTTTGTCTTTCATGTTTTTAAACACATGCAGACTCAGATCAAGCAACATTTTTCTCGCCCTCAAATTAAACTGGTCTCTCTCCACTGCTTTGAAAAGTAATTCTTCCGCCTCGGAAATCTTATTCTGCAAAACTTTTAATCCCGCAAAGTTAACCAGCAGGGGACCGTAATCAGGATCAAGCGCGTATGCTATATTATAATTCCTTTCGGCATCATTGATTTTATTTTCCGCCGCATCCAGATAGCCAAGATTTGTCAACGCGCTCACGTTTCGCGGGTTCTCAATCACCGCATTATTAAAAATTGTTCTGGCTTGTCCTGCCTTGCCATTCAACATCAGCGCTGCACCATACTTTATTTTGAAATCAATGTTATACGGAGCCAATTCATTCGCGCGCCCATAAAATTTTTCAGCCGTCATATATTCGCTATTGTCGTAAAATGCCTCTCCTATTCTATAACAACTCCAGGCATTTTCGTTATCGTAACTTTTTTTCGTGAGTCTGGAACTCAATAGTTTTTCCGCACCATACTGACTCACAAGAATTCTTATCGAAGTAAAATCATTTTTTATAAAATACAGTTGCACTTTAGTTTCAAATACCGCATCACTGGACAATTCCTTCTTATTTAAAAACATTTCAGCTGAATCAAGATAATACCTTTTCCACTCAAACTTTTCATATTGGTTGATATAAGCTCTCGCTTTAGTTAAAGCGTCCGGAGTTTTAATGTTGATTGCCTGAAGTCCGATAAACACTTTTATTTTATCCGTTTCTTTTTTAGAAACCGGTTTTCGAATGTAATGATCATGGATGCTTACATGAGGAATATCTTTTGATCCAGTCTGCGGCATGTGACAGGAAACACAATTAAAATCATTTTTCTTTAACACGCTCTCTTTTTCCGTGCACCAATTTTTCTTAGTGGTAGTATGACAATTATTACAACTTGCATTAAAATGGTCATTTGAAGTTTGCGTTACACTCACATGCGGATTATGACAGGTTACACAGGTCAACGCGTTCTTATATGGCCGGAGCGAGTTTTCATCTCCTTTCGCATGTTGCAGCGTTTGAATAAAACACTCACTCTGCTTTAAACGATCAGCGTGAGAAGCCATTATAAATTCATCATCCGCATTTTTATAGCGGGGAAGAAAAACTGTCATGTAATCACTCAATACCATTCCCGGTTTAAAGTCGTACCAGCTTTTCCCTTTAGCAAGCACAGTGTTCCCCTGCAAATGACATCGCATGCAAACATCAAATTGTCTTTCAACGCTAAGTTTTGCCGGATTTACGATTGAATAATCAATATATTTTGAGGTGTCAATTATTTCACCGCTCATTTTTTTTGAGACGTGAATTGATCCTGGACCATGACATCGTTCACAATCTATACCGTCGGGGATTTCTTCATATTTATTTTCACTGCCCTTTACAAATTTTGGAAACGCGTTATGACAGGTCATGCATTCCAATCCAATGATGCGTGAGAATCGGCTGTTGTGTCCATTTTCAAAACCTGGCGGGAGATCCCATTTTTTTCGCTGTGTATAATAAGTCATTGGAGCCTGGTTGATGTATCCATTAACCATCTGCAAATGAGAATTTGTATGCTGACCTGAGCCGACAATAAAATCTACGCGCTCAATTCTTTTGTGCACGGTATCTTTTCCTTTGAGTCGAAACTCAAGAATGCGAAAAGTATCATTTTGCCAGAATGCCTTGTAGTAATAATCAGAAAACTTATCGTAAATAACCGTGTGTGAAAAATCAGCGGAACTTCTTTGTTTTGTCGCGGCACCTATTGATTTACCCATTCCGGTTTGCAGAAATGTATTGTAAATTCCCTCGTGACATTTCCTGCAGGTTTCCTTTCCAACATATTGAGCCGAATCATGATGATTCAACCATTTCAATGTTGAGTCTATAGAATCTTTTTTTGATACAATTGGATCATTACCACAGGAAAAAGCGATACTAAGAATAAAGACAGCGAAAAAGAGAACAGACGCGCCAGCAATTATTTTTTTCCTGCTCTTCAAATCTTATTTACTCCTTCTCAAATGCAGGCAACCGGCTATTTGATTTTTAGAATTGTTTTGTTCAATAAATCCGCAACCTGAAAATAATTTTATACTCGAAAAATTACTTGCGGGAATGTTACACCAAAGAGTTTCAATGCGAAGTTTACTGAAACAATGATCCGAAAGTACTGTCAATGCTTCTTTCCCTATTCCTTCCCTTCTTCTTTTTTCTTCGATAACAATTCCAACGCCCGCAGATAAAGTGGCAGGATTGTAGTCAAAAAGATCAATGGACCCGGCAACATGATTTTTTTCGTCACAAATAATCAAACGTAATTCTCCTTCAAGAAAAAGATCGTGCTGACGACTGATGATCCAGTTTGTAATTTCCTCTTCAGAAAGATAAGTTGAGTTAACATTCACAAAAGACAGTGAAGGATCATTCTCCCAATTATGAATATATGAGACATCCTCCGGAATAGGAGTACGAAGAAGTAATCGTGTGCCGCGTAATTGCATTACCTGGTAACTTCAATGCGCACCTGCCTGATACGCTCGTTAATTTCATTAAAAGTATAAGTCGGTAAACTAAACTGTCCTCCTTTTATTTCTTCTTCAACATTATAAGCAGCCGTACCCTGAATCAATTCTGCCGCTTTTAATGCAGGAAGCAGATCGAACAAAAAATTAATTCCAACACTGCTTACCTGGTATCCCTCTTTAAAAAAATTCTTTACGGGAGTTAAACAGGTTGCTCCTTCCGCTTCAACACGCTCGTGTTCGGTAACACATTCAAACAGCAACTCGTTTAAATATGAAAAAGAAAAAACCGGATGATCCTTAATTTTAATAAAAAGTGATGGAACTTTTCTCAGCATGATGTTTTTGAAAATAACACCCGCCTGAATTTCAATTTCATTTCCTTTCACTGTAAGAGATGAATATTTTCCATCGATGAGCATACCAATATGCGGAGGAATTCGTTTTGCTTCCGTAATGACAATATAGATTCCCCGCGATAAAACGGAAAGATCAAATTCGTGGGTTATATGTACGGTGTAATTTTGCAATTCAGATTTGTATTGTTCCTTCAAATACAAATTCAGCGGGCCCTTCCAGCCGAACGGAATGGAAAGTATTATTTGCTTTTTTCTCGAACTTCACATTCAGCTTTCCGCCCGGTGTAACAACAGCACATTCGTTCTCCGCAGTTGAAAGTCCTTTGATTGAAGCAACGAGGCATGCCGCTGTAACTCCTGTTCCGCACGCAAGCGTTTCGTCTTCCACTCCGCGTTCATAAGTACGAACGTGAAGGGCGCCGTTAACGCGCTCAACAAAATTTACGTTGGTGCCTTTCTCTCTGAAACGTTCACTGTAACGCACCTTGCGAGCTTCATCAAAAACATTATAGTCGTTCAG
>CBIHPU010000031.1:0-13329 GCA_966211935.1 uncultured bacterium
ATTGGTAAACACATCCGTTATCCCCAAGCAATGAACAGTATCCTGCAAACTAGTTTCATTATTTCTGTCAAAATCAGCAATTACCTGGTGAATGCTTATTGGTTTTGCAACGGAATAACGGCAGGCGGAATCTGGTGTCCAATAGGTCAGCGAAACGAATGTTGTGCCGCCAGGAGGATGATAATTGAAAGCGTGACTGATTGGAGATATGGCAAGTGTATCTGTACCGTCTCCGAAATCCCAATGCCATGTATAAACATTGTTTGAATCATTAATTGTAAACTGAATTTCATCTCCTTTACAAATTGCAGTATCATCAGAAACAAAATCAGCAGCTCCTCCATAAACAATGAGTGTTTGCTGCACTGTGTCAGTACAACCAAATGTGGTTGAAACAATCAGGCTTACTGTATACGTACCAGGACTAATAAAGCTGGTTCCCACTGTTTGATTTCCAACGACAGGACTTCCGGTTCCCAAATCCCAATCGCGTGGACCTGGCGTTGAGTTTAACGACGTATCGGTAAAAAGAATAGTACAACCGGCGCACACTGCCGGATTTGCAGTATCACACTGGTTTGAATACGAGAATCCCGCAAGCGGATAATCCTGCACTGTTACAATAGCTGTTATCGGTGTGGTTCCCTGACATCCCGCCTGGTCTGTTACTGTAACAGAAATGGAATAAGTTCCACCCGACGAAAACACATGCGAATTCGATCCGCTTGTGGTTTGCTGAACCGAAGTTCCATCACCAAAATTCCAGTTATAATTTGCTGCGTTGACGACTCCACCGCTCGAAAAACTTACACTCGTTCCCGCGCAAATTTGTGTTGGAGATAATGCCGCGACGAAAGGCAATGGAGCGTTTACGGTAACAGATATAACTTCAGTATCCGTACAGCCGTTTGCATTGACTACAGTGAGTGATATCGCATACGTTTGCGAAGGAGAAACCGCGGCGGTATAAGTATGAGTCGCATTTGCTGTGTTGACAGAAGGAGAACCATCTCCAAATGTCCAGGTATAACTTGTTATCGCTGTGTCGCTAGTTGAATTTTGAATCGGAGTTACTGTGAACGCGGGAAGACATCCAACTGTTGGTGTTACAGAAAAAGAAGCTGTCACGGAACTGATATGAATCACACCCGAAGAAGTATCCCTGCACTCATTTGTGTCTCTTACCACCAGCGACACAGTATAATCACCTGCAGTTAATGGATGGTTGAGTACCGGATTTGGTGTTACTACCGGAGGCAGATTGTTGAAGAACCAGGTATATCCGATGCCACAAGTTGCCATGACATCCTCTGAGTTACTTGCATCATATGCTGCAGGTAAACCAGCGCAGGCCAGGCTGGCATTTACAAAAGCGGATTTTATTTTTCGTACCGTTACAATCAAAGTATCCTTATACGGCGCGCAACCTGTACCCGAATTGTATCCGGTTAAAATTGCCGTATAATTTCCCGAAGCTCCATAAGTATGATTTGTTGTATGTAAACCTGAATTGAATACTGTGTCTTGCTGTCCGTCGCCATAATCCCATACTGCATATTGAGCATCCTGCAAATAAGCTTCAAATTTTACACTGTATGCAGAGTCACCGCATTGAATATGAAATCTTCCTGTTGCAATGGGACCTTTTACAGTTACCTGGACCGGCAGTGTTGTATCAGCACTGCAACCGTGATGATAAGCAACCATTGTCACATTGTGCGTGCCGGTATGAGTAAAGTTCCATGATGGCGCGGGATCATTGATGCATCCCGAAAAATAACCTGCGTCGCTTATGATGTGCCAGTGATCAACTGAATCGGAAGGATTTGTCAGATTAGTGATTGTTACAGGTTGATCCGGACAAACAACAGCGGGTGAAAAGCTGAATGCAGGATTGGGCGGATCAACAACGGTTATTGGATAATAGAATGAAGTATCGATGCACCCGTCGGCATTCTGTATAATGAGAAATGCATTGTACACGCCCGGAGAATTATAAGTATGCGTAACAATGGTGTCATTTGGCCCTGAAACAACCGGCGATCCATCTCCAAAATTCCAGGAATAATTCACAACCTGCGGTGTAGAAAAACTGCTATCGGTAAACGTTACCGTCAAAGGACTGCATCCCTGGTGAAGATTTGTATAAAAATAAGCAGTTGGCCTGTGAATGGAATCGAGAGAAAGTGTAATTGAATCTTTACATCCGTGAGGAGAAGTGACAATCAACGTTGCAGAAAGTACTGAATTTTGATAAATAGTATAAGGATTAAGACTATTCTGTGTAAAGATATGTGTTGGATTCTGGAGAATAGATGTATCACCATCTGAAAATTGCCATTCATACTGGCTGGCGCCGGTTGATTGATTTATATAGGTAACAGAAAAACTCGGATCACATGAAAAATGCGGAGCCGCGGTTGTAAAGTTGGCTACCGGTTGTTCAACAATTACTATGAATGTTGCCGTATCCATACACGATGCAAGCGACGCGATTGACGTAAGCGTGTAGGTTCCTGCGGCGGAATAATTATGCGTGACGATTCCCGGAACGCTTATCGTCTGATTGCCTGTTCCATCACCAAAATTATAAAAGGAGGATTGTGCAACAGAAGTGTCCACTATAGATATCGTTTGTCCGAGACAAATTGTATCCGGTACTACAATATTGACCTGTGGCTGAATGAGGGTAACGACTTTCTTTAATGAATCTGAACAATTATTATTGTCAGTAGCCACCATCGTAACAGTGTAGGTTCCCATAGCTGTGTAAGTAACAGCAGGCGGCACTGCAACCGTTGAACTTTGAGAATTTCCAAAACTCCAGTTATAAGTTAATCCTCCGCCTAATGGAGAATTGGAAGTTGATCCTGATCCGTCAAAATTAACTGTGAAGGGAACCACGCATGATGTAAGTGAGGTTGGCGTGTTGATAAGACTAAGAGTAGGCTTTTGCGAAACAGTTACAATATCGTTTATAGTGATCGCGGAGTCACATCCGTTAATGTCTTCAACAATTAATGTAACATCAAAAATTCCCGGCAGACTGAACGGGTAAACTGGATTTTGCTGACTGCTTACGCCACCATCTCCGAATGACCACTGCCAGTTTGTAATGGAAGCTGAACCGCTGCCGGTAGACTGATCTGTAAAATTAATTGTCACCGGTGCGCAACCGCTTGCGGGACTTGGAGAATACGTGAAAGAAGGTGATGGTTTTCCAAAAACATTTACCGTGATAGTTTGAGTAACAGCTGATCCGCTAACAATTGCATTATAAGTTACAGTATAAGTTGCAGGATTCGAATAAGTATGAACAGGATTATTAATGTTTGAAAAAGTTCCATCGCCGAATGCCCATTGAATAGAAGAAGCGCCGCTTAATCCTGTAAATTGTACTCCCACCAGCGGAGCGCATCCTGATGAAGGGTTAGCGGTTATTTGCGCTGACAGTTTTGTAAAACCGGCAGACAACAATAAAAACATTAAACAGCACTTTAGCAAATACCTTTGCATAACAGGACGAAAAGTGTAAATTCGAATTTTCCAAATCTAATTAATTACTTTCAGTTCACCATGTATGAAAAATAAATTAATCGGCCTTTTAATAATTTGTTTCTCCTTTTTTTATGGAAATGCGCAGGAATGCGGTACCAGGATTTCTCCAACCTACATGCAGAAAGTATTTCAGCTAATGTCTACGGGCACTTATTATCCTCAGGATACTTGCCTGCACCGGGAAATATCAATTGTTTTTCATATCGTGCTTGACAGTACCAATTCACCCGGTTTTCCGTTATCAGATATGTCTGTTGCCATTAATTCGCTCAACACTTATTTTAAACCTTTGTGCATAGTTTTTAAATCGTGCAGTACAAATTATATTTCAGATCACAACTATAATCAATGGGTCAACACTACTCACGAAACAACTGTGTTTGGTAATTATTATGTTGATAGTACAATAAATATTTATTTGGTTGACAATATTGTTTCTCCGTCTGGTGCTGCTGGATATGCATTTATGCCCGGCGGGCCCGATGCCATTGTTCTTATGAAAGCTTCACTCACGCAACTAACTCCGGTACATGAAATGGGTCATTTTTTTGGTTTACCACACACTTTCGAAACATCAGGTGGTGCAGAAGTAGTTGTGAGAACTAATTGTAATACTACAGGTGATGGTTTTTGTGATACTGAAGCAGATCCGTATCCGCAGGGTAATACTCCGAACGCCGCGCCCTGCGATTATACATACGGGCCAACTGACGCTAATGGAAATTATTATACTCCGCCGGTAGACAATATTATGACTTATTTTAAAGCCTGCCGCTGCAGATTTACACAGGAGCAATATAACTTCATGGCTTATACCTATGTAACTTCAAGAACTTATCTTCACTGATGATCCGTGAATCAGTTTGAGTTAATCAGCTAATATTCATTTATCACTTCAACATCCAGCTCACCTATCACCCTAAATTCAGTGCGTCGGTTTTGTTGCCGGCCTTCCGGGTTATCTGTACCATTCGTGTTTTGATTGGGCGCAACAGGTTTTGATTCCCCGTAACCGGTCGCTGATAATCTTCGCTTATCAATTCCCTTTGAAATAAGATAGTTTACAACACTCTCCGCGCGTTTTTGAGAAAGCTTCTGATTATAGGTGTCACTTCCTTTGTTATCTGTATGCGAAGAAATTTCAATAATAATAGTAGGATTGCCCATCAACAAACGGTAAATGGTTGTGTCAAGAACGGTTTTCGAAGAAGCCGTCAGTTCGGCCTTGTCAAATTCATACTGAATGTTTTTTATCCTGATAGGTTCTTTTGGAAGTGGTTTCAATGAGAAATCCTGTTTAAGGGATTTGTCTTCAATAATTTCTTTTGTTGAAACCTCCTGCCCTCCTTCACTCAGATATCCCTCTTTTCTTGCAACAAGAAAATAATCCTTATCCGCTTCAAGATGCAGATCATACTCTCCTTTTTCTGTTGTATGAATTGATTTTACAAGAATATTTTCTCCTGTTACTTTATCTTTCAGGTAAAGTTCAAGCTTCACGTCTTTCAATGCTTCCCGAATTGCAGAATCTTTTTGCTCAAAAACCTTTCCGGCAAGCCGTATGTGAATATAATCTGTATACTTATATTCGTATATATCATCACAGCAGGTTGCATTCTTTATGCTGTTTCCTCCTTTTCTGTTAGAAACCAAAAATCCTTCTTCCCTGTTTTTGGAAACGACATAATAAATATCATCAGCTCCGGAATTTACCGGTTGCCCGATATTCTCAGATACAGTCCAGGTCCTTAACGCACCTGACGATTTATATACATCCAGTCCACCAAGCCCCATATGTCCGTCTGAACTAAAATAAAGGTTGTGGGATTCATTATCGTAAAAAGGTGTAACCTCGTCCTTCGGCGTGTTTATTTTGTTTCCGGCATTTTTTGGAGCCAAATACACTTTTTTCTTTTTGTCATACATAAAATACCAGATATCCAGGCCGCCCTTTCCGCCTTTCCTATCAGAAACAAAATAGACAATCTCATTTCCTTTCGCCGGGTCAACCGCAACTGTTGGCTGCGTATTACTATATTTCGGATTATTAATTTGCTTACCGAGCTTAACTGGTTCTGACCATTGTCCGTTTAATTTCTCTGAAAAATAAATCGCGCAGATCATCTTTCCCTGCCAGTTTAATTTGCAGCGCGAAAAATAAAGTCTGTTCCCGTCAGGTGAAAATGCCGCATTTGCGTTATGCTCATTATCGGTATTAAATTCACTGCTCCATTCACCCTGAAAGGTCCAGGTGCCGTCAATTTTTTTTGCTGTATAGAATCGGCGGAACTGAGCGCTGCTGGTATCGCCTTCCAGCACATATAACTTTTTATCAGTGCGTAGCGAAGAATAAACGATTTCGCTATCTGTAAGCGCAAAAGGAGAAGCTTCAACATTTATTTTATTTATACCTGTATCAAGGTGCTGAACAACAATTTTAGTTTCTTTGATGAGAAGCATTTTAGCGCTATCGCAGGCAACAACTTCCTTTGCCGCAGATTTTTTTATTTTACGGTCGTTGCCACGGTAACTCTTTTTAAATTTTATGAATTCCTCTTTTGCCTTTTCGTATTGATTGAATGTCTTCAGCATTTCAGCATGCCAGTACAGCGCAGTGATATTTTTTTCAGGATTACTTTTATAAGCGACGGCATACATTTTTTCCGCTTTTTCATAATCACGTGTTTTTCTGTAACACTCCGCAAGTAGAAACTGTACCTGGTGATCATTTTTATTTAGTTTAAGGCAGCGCTCCAGGTAAATAATTGCTGAATTCGGATCATTCTGCAGCATAGCGTTCTTTCCGATCTTTTTCAGATCACGGGCGCTCATTGTTTTTATGTCATTGGTGTCTACCTGCGCGCCAACAAATGAAAAACAAAAAAGAAAAACGAAAAAATAATTATAACCTTTCACAGGGTACTTCTTTTTTTACCAAACGTGTATTTTTTCCGGTATAAATTAACGCGAACTCAATAGCTCCCTTGTAATTAGTGGCAGTATGCAACTCCGACACATTCACATCGTAACTAACACCGAACGTATAATTGAGATAGTGAATGCCACAGGTAAATATGGCAGCGTCAGAAATCCTTTTAAATCCATCGCGCCACATAAATCCCCCAAACAGACTATTGCGAAAAAACGGGGTTTTTGACAGCATAAAGTCAATGTTTATCCCGCCTATCAGATCAGTGGCTTTCGTTGTGGCATTTAGCATTACATGCGGTTTGAAGGTGATCTTGTCATTATGAAAATAGCGGAGTTCGAGATGATAGATCTTTCTTGATTTTAATTTATTTGTTGCGCTGATCAAAGATTCTTCTGGTGAATTCAGATGAAAGCCCGCCACACCAATTTCAGTCTCAAGTTTGTTTATCCTTTTTGTCGCAATAAAGCCCGCGTTCAGATCAAAGTAGGAAGTATTTGGTTGCGAGCTGTTTTCCATATTAGGAATTGAGCTGTCATAATAACCCGTACCCCAGTTTAATTGATTAGGATAAGTATGCGCATTGAGATCGATTGACTTTAAAACCACTCCCGGCTGTAAACCAACGTGCAGATCAAAACCCGCGATCTTTCTGGCTACGGCGCCACTCAGGAAAATCTTGTTCACTACAAGGTTCACACCTGATTTATCATTGATGAAAAATAAACCACCCGTAACCTTATTGTTAAACGGATAGAAACTGTAATCCCCGCCGGCAGAAATGGTATTATATGCTTTGTCAATTTCTCTCCATTGGCTCCGGTAGTTAGCCATTCCCCTGAAATCGCCATTGTAATTACCGCAATTGGCTGGATTCAGGCTGAGAGGAGAAAAATAATACTGGGAAAAGTGTATATCCTGCGCAGTGTATTTTTGTACAACAACCAAAAAAAATATGAGGAGATAAAAATACCGCACAGATTTCTTCTTATAATCTGACGAATATAATAAAATTCATACCGAGCGTCCATACCGCGCAATAAATTTTTGTATGATACTACGAGGAAAATTGTGCGTCACTTACGGCTTGAGAAGCATTCCGCAATGTCTTTATTTAAACCAGAAATGCTGTTCCAGGGCTGAAATGCAATTTTTGCATAATTCCTGTCTGTGTAAGTATTGATGTGAAATTCACTACACTGCTACTATTCCAATCTCACGCAAGTAAATACTCTATCGACAGATTTATAAATAAATTCTTTTTGAGTGAGAGCTATAATTTCAACTTTGTGATCCGGATACTTAACGGTTAAATATTTTTTTGCCGATTTGATTTCATAATATCCTATTAATTTATTTGTGCTGTCAAGTCGCCACCTGCCCTTTACTGTGCAGCCTGGATCTTTCAATTGACACTTATGAGCAAACTTACCATCTGCCTTAAATTCAATCGTCATTTTTTTCTTTTGGACATCTGAACCAGTTTCCTTTCCATCAACTACAAATTTCTCCTTCACAACTTTCCACCGACCGACTAATAATTGTCTTAAGGAATCAGTTTGCGAAAAAGAAAACAAACTAAAAAAAATAAACAGAATTATTATTGAAAATCGAAACATATTTCAAGCAGTTCCCTCCTTCGTCGGGAAAGGATTACAATTTCTGGAAAGGTTTACAGTTGAATAATAATTATGCGAAATTAAAACGGAAAATTATCATTGATATCCTCAATATCATTCTTAGGATCGCCGCGCTTTATGTCGTTCCCGCCCGGAATCTCATCCCAGTTCTTGGAAGCAACGGTTATTGACTGCGGACCCTGCGCAAGAAAATCATTTGCTGGTTCCAGTCCTGCCGAGCCGGAATAGAATTGTGAATCGCTCTCCATAACATCAAGATCCGCAAACTTTGCAAATTGTCCAATGAAACGCAAAGGCACATCTTCCAACGATCCGTGACGGTTCTTTGCTACAATGATCTCAGCTCTACCTTTTGTTGGATTTCCTTTTTCATCTTCTGTCAATCAATAATACTCGGGACGGTAAATGAACATTACCATATCCGCGTCCTGCTCTATCGCTCCGGATTCACGAAGGTCAGACAACATCGGTCTTTTACTCGCAGTATTTCTTTTTTCTACATCACGACTCAACTGAGAAAGCGCGATGATGGGAATATTTAATTCTTTGGCCAGTGCTTTTAAGGATCGTGAGATCATGGAGATCTCCTGCTCGCGGTTTCCTCTCGCTTCACTTCCCGCACTCATCAACTGAAGATAATCGATAATGATCATCTCAATATTATTCTGCTCTTTCAACCTGCGCGCCTTTGCACGCAATTCAAAAATGCTTAAGGCCGGAGTGTCATCAATAAACAAAGGAGCCTTCGCTAATTTTTTTATTCTCTCGTTCAACTGAACAAATTCAAATTGCTCCAATTGTCCCTTTCTTAATTTCTCCTGGTTCAGTTCAGCCTCACTGGAGATCAAACGGTTTACCAACTGCAAAGCACCCATCTCAAGAGAGAACACTGCAACCGGACGATTGAATTCAACAGCGGCGTTTCGCGCAATGGTTAATACGAAAGCTGTTTTACCCATACCAGGTCGTGCAGCAAGGATCATCAAATCTGTTTTCTGCCAACCTCCGGTAATTCTATCCAACGCTGTAAATCCACTCGGAACACCTGTAACTCCATCCGAATTATCAGCAGCTTTTTCAATTTGTTTAATAGCTTCAGAGATCAGCGTACTCATCTTATCGTACTGCTTGCGTACGTTGCTATCAACGATCTCAAAAATATTTTTTGTTGTGGTATCGAGCAGGTCGAACACATCCGCGTCCGACTCATATGCTTTACCAATAGTTTCTGTGCTAACACGTATCAATTCCCGCTGAATGAATTTCTCAGAGATGATACGCGCGTGAAATTCTACGTTAGCAGCAGATGCTACGCGATTGGTGAGCGATGTGATGTAAAAAGGTCCGCCAACAATTTCCAACTCGCCGGTTTTCTTTAGCTGGTTGGTTACTGTAAGAATATCCACCGGTTCAGAAGCGTTGAACAGATCGCGGATTGCCTGGTAAATTTTCTGATGAGCCTCCTTGTAAAAACTAGCTGGCTGAAGAATATCAATTACAGTTGTGAGCGCTTCTTTCTCCAGCATCACTGCGCCAATAACCGCTTCCTCCAGGTCAACTGCCTGTGGTTGCAACTTGCCATCTAAAACCGGTTGTGAAGAATATTGTCCTGCCCGTTGCAGCAATCTCTTTCTACCTTCTGTTGTACTCATTTTTGAAGTCGTCAAATATTGTTGTGAATTTATTTCGTATGCAACTGACTATTCAGCGCATGAATTATCTTCTCTAAATTTAACCGGTGCAAAAATAGCGGATCGTTGAAGGAAGTCCGCAACAAAATATCTTATGAAAACTAATTGACATTAAATTAACACTTTATTTTCACGGAAACAAGGTTTAACTTAGTGATTACCATATTCGAAACATCGTGAAACATTTTTTCTTACTCTTTGTCTTGTCAGTATGTTTTTTTTCTGCCTGCAAAAAGGACAAAGACGAGCAGGAACCCGATGTTACCATCTATTCACCATCCATCAATCAGAATTATAACGTATTAGACACAATTAAAATACATGCCCGGGTAAGTGACGAAACCAAGCTGACCAGCGTTGAGGTTGTTTTGCAGGATATGAACAATATTAACGTTCAAAACGCTGTTCCGATTGCTGTGCAGGGAAAAGACTTTCAATTCCAGATCGATTACATTTTATATGATATACATTTAACCAGCGGCACTTACAAGATGGCCATAATTGCGAGCGACGGGACAAATACTGAAATAGCCGGGGCAATCATCAATATTACAGAGTATCCACTTGCCAAACGATATTTTTATTTCGCAAATGAATCTGGCAGCACCACAACGATTACCAGGTATGACAGTGTGTTTTCAAGTCCAAACATTATTACCTATCCGGGAAAATTTGTCGGGTTGAGTTCATCATCCTGGTACCAGCGTTTATATGTTGCTCCGGAGATCAACGCTGATTTTGCGGCGTACAATGCATACAATCACCAGATCATGTGGACACTGCCGGATATGGGAGCTGGAAATCCTTATGTCTCATGCGTAAATAATGGCGACGATAAAAATGTTTTTGTTGGATATTATGACGGAAGACTGATGATGTACAATTATACAGGAACAATTTATGCGAATTACCAGACAGGCAACACAAGCTTTTATCCTGCTTTTATATTTGTGAGTGGAAATTATGTTTTTGTGGGGATGAAGGATCTGGTAAGCGCATCGAAGGAATTAAGGAGATTTGATAAATTGAATGGTGTTCAGCAGAGTCAGACTAGCATTAACTGGTTACCGGTTGGTATGGCCAATAAAAGTTCCGGAGAATATTTTGTAGCGGGAAATGATAATAACGGGCAGGCAGTGCTGAACATTCATTATACCAATACAGGAGGATTTTATTCGCCTTACAATATGCCAACCGGAAATGTTTTAAGTGCGACAGGAGTTGATGCAGATTATTTTCTGATCGCTCATTCTGATGGAAACATTTATAAGTATCAATATTCCACCAATTCTTTACTTTCTGTTTACAGTGGCATGCAGGCGAAGAAAATGGTTTACAATGTTACATTAAATGAACTGTATGTTTCTTCTGGAAGTACGTTTTATATTTTTAATGTTGCTCCGTATAATTTACAGTTGAAGCAGAGTTTTTCGCATTCTGCCATCATAGATGATTTTGAGGTGGTGATGAATAAGTAAGTTCATGGTTCTTTAAACACATAAGGCACGTTAGAACATATTAGACAGCTTTGCGCTCTCCGCTTACTCCGTCTCTCCGCGTGAAATCAAAGACTTATTCCCTGCCATTGCAACAATACAAAATATTCCTATTTTGCGCATGATGAAAAAAATTACAGAAATATCAGAAATACGGTACAGAACCGTACACGAAAAGGACGCGAAGGGTAATCGTATCCGTAAGCAGGTACCGATGAAAGTTAACAGGCAAGTGAATGTTGTTTCAAACGGAAGAAGATTCGCGCACTATCTTATTGATCTTGTAATTTTTAATATCGTTTATTCTGGAATTGAATACTTGATTTCCCTGGCTCCGTCGGTTCATCCAAGCAACGACATGATGTTTTATATAGGATCAATTTCTATCAGCATGACATTTCTGTTCGCGATGCCAATTTATTATTTCCTGTTTGAATTTACTCTTCAAAAAACGCCCGGAAAATTTATTACAGGAACCAGGGTAATAGATGAATACGCCAACAAACCGAATTTCGGAACAATGCTTACAAGAAGTGTTGTGCGAATGGTTCCATTCGAAGGATTTTCATGCCTCAGTGAGCGCGGCTGGCACGACAAATGGTCAAACACTTACGTTGTGAGGGAAGAGGAATACAAAAAACTGAAGGAGCTGATTGCAAAAGATGATACACCGACGCAAATCTTTCCTTCACAGGTTGGTAATTTCTGATCGGGTGAATTTTTTTTAAAAACACATAGTGACATAGAAACATAGAAATGATTTTTATTAAACACTTTAGGCACAAAGAGCACATTAGTTTGCTCCTGCGGCATGAGTATATCCAGTAGATAATAGACGTTTCGTGCGTGGTGGTGTCGCACGATGATAATTCGTTCACTGTTTGTTGTTCTCCGATTACTCCGTCTCTTCGCGTGAAACCTCAAAAAATTTAACTGAATACAATGAACGCAAAGTAACAAGATGGGCACAAAGAAATGATTTTGTTGAAACTCCGCTTACTCCGCACCTCCGCAGGAACCTTCAAAACTTCCAACTTTCCAGCCTTCCCCCTACTCCCCGCAATTACAATTCTTCTTATTCACCAGATGAAATCCCAAACCGCCGGAAATCCTGATCTCACTCGCGTCTACTTTCGTTAGTCCATCTCCCATATAACGCGATCCTATATATGTGGCTTCGATAAACATATTGAACCAGGTTGAAAAATGAAAATTCAATCCTCCAACTCCCGAATACGCGGGAGCAACTTTAGTTTTGTAAAAAAAGTTCTTGCCATCTCGCTGATCCATTGGCTGAATAAAATTTACTCCCGGCTGAAAACCCAGATAAAAATCGAGTTTACCTGTCGGCTTATGAAAATGATAGAAAGCGCCCCACTTTAAAGTTGAATTCCTGTAAAGACTCGCGGGTTTTCTTTGTTCTCCCATATAATAAAATCCATCTCCGCGCCAGCTTACATTTTCTTCCATAAAATATTCCAGGTAACCGTGCAATGACATCGTTGTCGCCCCATCAGAAAGTCTGAAACCGGGTGCTATTGTGCCTGTTACATTTAAAAGTCCCTTGTAATGGAAATCTTTTTTTTCCTGCGCAATAAAACTGCAGACAGAAATAAAAAAAATAATTACCGAAATTTTCCACCTGCTTACCATAGATCTGCAATTTTAAAATTCATACTCAGCGTCATCAGTAAATGTCCCTCAAGAGAAGTTCCTTTTTCTTCTTTTATAATCACCGTACCGTCTTCTCTTCCTTCTGCAAGCACATCATTTCCCATATGTATCATGTACTGACTCATTAATGTCACATCCAATCTTTTAGTTAGATTAAAATGTGTACCGGCACCGGTTTGCACTGCGGAACTCCATCGCTCTGCGTAATTGTTGGGATTTACATTATCACGAATGTTCGTGTAATCAAAACAATGTCCCGCAAGTATGAAAGGTTTTAAAAATGCTGGTTTCTCAACCTTATGTTTTATCGGATAAAACAAAACGCTCCACCCAATGTGAAG
>CBIHPU010000032.1:0-13142 GCA_966211935.1 uncultured bacterium
TGCGCATGTGGCGTTCCCGAAAGTGATCGGGAGGCAGCCACAGAAGCAAAATGTTTTTTAAAAAAAAATGCGCATGTGGCGTTCCCGAAAGTGATCGGGAGGCAGCCGCAGAAGCAAAAAAGTTCTTTACAAAAAAATGCGCATGTGGCGTTCCCGAAAGTGATCGGGAGGCAGCCACAGAAGCAAAATGTTCTTTCAATAAAAAAATGCGCATGTGGCGTAATGGCAGCCGCGCCAGACTTAGGATCTGGTGCCGTAAGGCGTGGGGGTTCGAGTCCCTCCATGCGCACAAAATTAAATCCTCTGAGTTTCAGGGGATTTTTTTTTAAATGGGGTGTTATCGAAATCAGCCTAAACCCTTAAATGGAGACAATCACATTAATAATCGGAGCAGGAGCAAGTAAAGATATTTATCCGACAGAAATCGGATCCGGCGCGGACCTAATACGTGATATAGCTGATCGTGTAACAGATCTCAACTCTCCTCGAAAAAACCTATCAGACCTATTACAAAATAAACACGCCCACATAGTTGACAAACCCCAGACTTTTTCTCAGCTATGTCATTTTGCTTCATGTTTAAACGCTTTTAAGTCGGCAAGTTCTAATCCATCAATTGATGAGTTCTTGAACGGAGTAGAAACATTTCCTGAATTTGAACAATTCAAAAATGACTTTTTGTTTATCGGATATTTTGCGATTGTATTTCACATCCTAGGATATGAGGGAAAAGCAAAAGAAAAACTTAATGAATCAGAGCAGTGGTTATATGTATTGAAGCGTTACATAGATCAATATAATATTCTGTCAAAGGCTCCGAAGAAGCGTCTGAATATTGTCACTTTCAATTACGATAGAATTCTTGAATATTTTCTGCATCATCATTACAAAGAAACATGCAAAGAATTTTGTTCGAATAATATTGTACACGTGTATAAAAGAATTGGAAGATTAGAATGGGAAGATAAACCCACTGAGGAAGGAATGATTCCGTTCGCAAGTCCCAATAACGAAACCGAAACTTTTGGAAAATATATTAATGAAATCGAATTGATGTATCGTAATCGCAAAAATTTGTGCGAAGTGAAAATTGCAAAAAAAATGCTTTCTGATTCCGATTCGGTCTACTGCTTTGGTTATGGCTTTGATAAAATCAATAACAGTCTTCTCGAACTCTCATTGCTCGAACGAATTGGCGACAACCTTAAAGTCAATATTTTTCCTGGTGGCGACCCACACCTTACTTACAGACGAGAAATGACCGAAATTATCAGATCAATCTCGCACAAGGCAGATATTCATTATAAATCATGTAAAGACTTTGTCAATGCATGCTTACTTGCAGAACGTCAGTCCTGAAAACACGCGCAAAAGCTTCCTAGGACTTTGAAAAACCGTTCGAAATAAGGAATACGATGCGCAAGGGCAAATAAAAACTCAATACAATTTTATCTCAAGTTCACCGCCGTTTGCAATCCAGGCTCTGTACATTCTGGGTGTATTAAAAACACAGTGAAT
The DNA here is from genome assembly GCA_966211935.1 of uncultured bacterium. Classification (GTDB taxonomy): domain Bacteria; phylum Bacteroidota; class Bacteroidia; order B-17B0; family Aurantibacillaceae; genus AM-1111. The sequence continues at coordinate 1,519 of CBIHPU010000032.1, forward strand.
GTTTGCATCTGTGTCCAACGCAATCATTCCGAATTTTCCTCCCAGGGGATTGACACGTTCATGCAACATAAATTCGCAGGCTTTGTTTAATTCGAGTCCCTTGTATTTGATTAGCGATGAAATTTCGTGAGCCGTTAATGTTCTGAGAATATATTCACCTTCACCTGTACAGGTTACCGCGCAGGTTTCATTATTCGCATAGGTGCCTGCGCCTATTATCGAAGTATCTCCCACTCTACCCTTTCGTTTATTCATCAAACCTCCGGTAGAAGTTGCGGCAGCCAGGTTTCCGTAAACATCCAGTGCAACAGCGCCCGCGGTACCGGTGTCAGCTTCAACATTTGCACCGCTATGCGCCTGTAAATAATTCCATTTTTCCACCCGTTCGGGAGTTTTAAAATATTCTTCATCTTCCAGTTCCAGCTTCATTTCAAAAGCAAAATCTAGCGCACCTTCTCCGGTTAAATAAAGATGTTCACAACGGTCCATGATCATTCTTGCAAGTAACACAGGATTCTTAACATACCTCACTGCGCTGCAGGCGCCCGCTCTTAACGTTCGTCCATCCATTATAGACGCGTCCATTTCCACATAACCTCTTCTGTTCATTACCGCGCCCTTACCCGCGTTAAACAATGGCTCATTTTCCAGCGATATTACAGCTTCCGTTACTGCCTCAACCGCGCTTCCGTTATTTTCCAACACGCTGTAACCGGCATTTATACACTGCCTGAGCGCGGAAATATATTGTTGTTCGCGAGCCCTGGTCATTCCCCAGAAAGGAAAGCCTCCCGCCCCGCCGTGTATGGCAATTGCAAATTTTTCCAATGCAGATAATTTATATACAATAAGAAAAAAATAAACCAGACCTAATTCCTTTAGGTTTTCTCAACTAAAAATATCAGTTTCATTACTTTGAAAATAATCAGGACGGGGAAGATTATGTATATTAGTATTCATGCAGGTGCGTGCGCTGTATTTACTTATTTTTTTTCTGAGCATTTTATTTCCGGCTCTAAGCCAGAAATTATATTTTATAAAACCCGAACTACTAAACTGTTTACCGAGTTCTGAAACCTATAATATTTTACAGGACAAAAGTGGGTACATGTGGTTCAGCACAGACGCGGGTCTTTGCAAATTCAACGGATCAACTATTCAAATATTTGACAGAAAAAACGGTTTGCCTGAAGCTTCTGTATATGCGATACGGGAAGGAAAAAACGGAGAGATTTGGATCAGTACCGCGAATAACAGGATTTTTAAAATAACAGATGATAAAATAAGCGAACCGCCCTTCAGCAAAAAATTTATTGAATCAATCAATAAACTTGAACTTAACTACATGCTGGAAATGCAAGGCGATTCGCTCTGGCTTTGCACGCAACTTAAATCCTTTAATGTAAATACCACCACCAATACTATTGAAAGAGTCAGTGAGAACGATTCCATACCGGACTTTACGTTTATTGCAGGGAAAAACTCTTTGTTTTTTATCCGGCCTGTTACTAAACCAATAAAAGAAAAAAACACCGTTAACATTAAAATAAAATCCTCCAGCGAAACAAAGAATTTTACAATACCGGTAAGGTGGAATTCGAATCCTACATTGCGGGTAAGTACCGCCGCTTTCGCGGGTAATTACTATATAACCTATTCAAACATATTAATAACATTTGACAATAACTGGAACCACAGCGTTCACTATTTTCCGTCATATATTATTTCATTATATGTTGACAAACAAAATGGCATCTGGATAGGCACAGCTAAAGAAGGCGTTTTTTATTACCCATCAATTCATAGTGAACCGGCACATTGCATCAACAGCTTAAAAAATTTTTCGGTTTCAGGTGTTTACCAGGACAAAGAGGATGGAATATGGTGCAGTACACTTGAAAATGGAATATATTATTGCAGAAACAAAGAAGTCATTGATTATTCTTCCGTTCCGGGACTAGATAAAAAAACCGAATTGCTGAAATATACTGATGGCAAAGTCTTCGTTTCCACTGAAAAAAATGGTTTGATAATAATGGAAGACGACTCGATTATCAGAAGACAGCCAAAAACGAAAGAAACAATGCTCATTACCGATGTATTGAAAATGGACGACGGGTGGTTGTTAGGATGCAATCTTTTCGTATTACAAACAGATAAAAATTTTCACAACGAAAGATCAGTAACGGTTGGTGAACAAAATTTGAACTATGGATGTCGTCAATTAATTACCACCGCGGGAAATAAAATATTTGGCATTCAATATGGACATTTGGTTGAAGTTAAGAATGGTAAGCAGATTCCAAGAATCAGTTCTTTGATTTCCGGAGGCCGGTGTATTGCCGTTTACATTCAGAATGAGTTACTTGTGGGATGCAAGGATGGCTTGTTCCGCTGCGGGTTATCCGACTTCAAACTACAAAAAATCGAGGGTATTCAGGGCGTAGTGACGGCCATTCTGGAAGCAGAAAAAAATGAATTTTTTATTTCCACCAAGGATCATGGATTGTTCCTACTGCAAAACAACCAGGTGAAATCCCTTTCGCACGAGCTCAACATTCCAACCGACCGTATTACCGATATAACCAAAGACAAATCTGGAAATATCTGGGCCGCGTCTAATATTGGCATAATTAAAATAAGGAGATTGAACGGGCAATATGCAACTACCGTTTACAACAACAGTAATGGTTTACCCGGAGATGAAGTGATGATGATTGAAAGTGCAGGAAACAAGATCTTTTTTAGCGGGAACAAGGGTTTGTTTTCATTCAGTGAAACAGCTAACTTAAAAAATACTGAACCACCAGGTTTACGGCTAAATCTCGTTCAGACTGGAAACACCCGTTTGCCTTTAAGTAATTTGAATTATAGTTTTCCTTACAACAGAAATACCGTTCGTTTTTTGTTTGATGTGCTGACTTATAAAGATGAATCAAAGTTTCTTTTAATGGATCTGAACGGATCTAAGAGTATTGTAAAAGGTCCTGAAATAATCCTCAGTAATCTCTCTCCAGGTAAATACGATCTTAAAGTGCACGCGCTTAACAATGACAGGATTTTAAGTGAGCAACCGGTATTTCTGCATTTTGAAATTCAGAAGCCTTTCTGGCTGACAGGCCCATTTATCCTTATCATGATTGCACTCGTTTTACTTGCTCTGATAATAATAACACGTTCCATAATAAAGCGAAGAATAAAAAAAGAGAGGGAAAAAGCGAATATCCAAAGGAGATTGGCCGAGTATCATATGGCTGCTCTGCGTGCGCAGATGAATCCGCATTTTCTTTTCAATTGCATCAACTCTGTCCAACATTATATTCTTTCAGACAACTCTGAGAAAGCATGTGATTATTTGGCCAAATTCGCCAAACTTATCAGAATGGTATTGAATTATTCCAGCGAAAACTTTATTTCATTGAGGCAGGAACTTGAAGTTGTACAGCTTTATATAGAACTGGAACAGGAAAGATTTAAAAACAGGTTTACATATTCAATTAATGTAGAACAAAATAAAAATATTAATGAAGCAAAAGTACCCGCGCTGATATTGCAGCCTTATGTGGAGAACGCCATATGGCATGGATTAATGAATCTGGGCGCGTCTCAAAAAGGCCATATCACTATCAGTGCTTCTTATAAAGAAAATGATTTGCTGGAGCTGGTTATCGATGATAATGGAATTGGTATGAAAAAAGCCAGTCAGATGACTTATCAAACCCATAAATCATTTGCCAATGAAACCAACAAACAACGGAATGAAATTCTTAATCTGATCAGCGGAAAAAAAGGGAGCATAATTATAAGCGACAAAACGGATGAACAAAATAATATTCAGGGCACACGGGTTCAGATTGAAATTCCCCAGGGAATAGACTTCGATTCAGCCACTGAAAACTTCAGCTAGATGTATGACTGAATTTTCAAATGTCATGCCAAGCAAGTATATTTATATGATTAACCCATATGTGTGAACCGGACCCGCAACATGAGATTTTTTCTTTCCACAATAACTCTCATTTTATTCCTTGGGTTTTCGCAATCCGTTTTTTCTCAGAGAAAAATTACTGACTCGCTTAAACTGGAGTTTGAGAAAGCGAGAGACACCACTAAAATTAAATTACTGAATGAATTAACCTGGGAAACCTATTTGTTGGGCGATCTGGATGAAGCGACCGCGCATGCTGAAAAAGCAATAGCCTTATCAAAAAAACTTCCGCCATCCAACACCAGAACAAAACTTGAAGCCGACGCCTTCAATAATCTCGGTAATATTTTCGGAGATAAAAGTCTTTATGACAAATCGCTGGAATATTATAACAGGTCGCTCGAATTAAGAACAAAAATTAAAGATAAAAAGGGCATGGCTGCGTCCTACAACAACATTGGAGGCATATACCGTTACCTTGGAAATGGGGACACCGCGTTGTTGTTTCATTTCAAATCACTGAAATTAAAAGAAGAGATAGCCGATAAAAAAGGAATGGCTTCTTCCTATAATAACATTGGAAATATTTATAACGATAAGAAAAATCCCGACAAAGCACTTGAATATTATTTTCAATCACTGAAATTAAAACAGGAAATAGGAAACAAACTTGGCATTGCAGATTCTTATGTAAGCATAGGAATAATTTACAGGCAGAAAAAACAGTATGACAAATGCATGGATTATTACCAGAAAGGAACGCAGATGTATGAAGAATTGGGAAACCGCCAGCGCATGTCGATCTCCTACAACAATATGGGAAATCTGCTTGAGGACATGAAAGAATATGACAGGGCGCTGAACTTTCATTCGAAATCATTAAAGATAAGGGAGGCGCTGGGCGATAGGATGGGAATGGCGGCTTCTTACAGTAACATAGGAAATATTTATACCACACAACGTAAACTGGTTCATGCTAAGCAGGCGCAGGAAAAGGCTTTGCAACTTGCTACTTCAATTCATGCTATTCCGGACATGATGGCCACCTACCAGGCGCTTGCCTACTGCGAAAATGAACTCGGGAATTACAAAAAGGCGTACAGGTACCAGAAAGCTTATTCCAGGTTAAAAGATTCAGTATTTACAGAGCAAAGCGCGATAAAAACAGCGGAGATCGAACAAAAATATCAAAGTGAAAAAAAGGATAAGGAGATCATTAAAAAAAATGCGGAAATAAAATTACGCGACGCAGCGATAAAACTGAAGGACGCTGATTCGAGAAAACAATCTCTTCAAATAAAATTTATTCTCGCTGGAGCTTTTCTATTGCTTGTTGTGCTGTTTTTTATTTTCTATAGCTTCAGACAAAAACAGAAAGCAAACATCCTTCTCGCAAACAAGAACCACGATATACAACTGCAAAAGGAATTGATTGAAGAACAACACTGGTTGCTTTCTGAAAAGAATAAGGAGATCACACAGAGTATCCAGTATTCCAAACGAATTCAGACAGCGATATTGCCACCGGAGCAATTCATCAGTAAAGTTCTGCCTGAATCTTTTATTCTTTTCAAACCAAAAGATATTGTGAGCGGAGATTTTTACTGGATAGAAAAATTCGGCAACCAGGTAATTGTAGCGGCTGTTGATTGTACAGGTCACGGTGTGCCAGGCGCGTTCATGACCTTTGTTGCGCACAGCCTGCTAAATGAAGCCGTGAACGAACACGGTATTACAGTGCCCGCTGTAATTCTTTCAGAAATGCGAAAGGGACTTTTTAAATTACTTCATGTTGGCGCAGAAGGAGACTACATTAAAGACGGAATGGATATAGCAATTTGCGCGATAGATTTCGAAACAAAAAAACTTGAGTTCGCAGGCGCGTATAATCCGGCCTGGATAATGCGCGGTAAAGAATGCATTGAACTGAAAGCGGATAAAACTCCAATTGGCGCGTTAACCCAGGAGAGTAACCTTACTCTATTCACGAACCATGAAATTACACTGGAGAAAGGAGACTGCGTTTACCTCTTCAGCGATGGCTATCATGATCAGTTCGGAATGGCCGATTCGATGATGATCAATAATTCTAAAATTAAAACTACAAGCGGAAAGAAACTAAAAAGAAAAGGCTTTAAGGATGTTCTGCTCACACTTAATCATTTGCCCTGCGAGGAACAGAAAAATAAACTGGAAGCATTTTTTTACGAATGGAAAAGTGAACTGGAACAAGTGGATGATGTGCTGGTGATCGGAATAAAGATCTGAATCAATCCTGCATACAATTATAAATGATAAACGTGAACCCCCCAATGGCAAGCATTCCGTGCAGAAAAGCCGCCCATGACGGTGTGAACTTGCCGGCCAGATCCCGCATCAGCATATACAATCCGCCAACAGAAGCAACAGCGAACAACGCGACACTTTCAATAGATTGCCTTATCTCGCCGAAAGAATAAAATAATAAAAGAAATAATCCCGTAAGGCTGACACATCCATGTGACAACAAGGTAATTCGCCTGGGTCTACTTATGCGCGCAGAGAAGATCTGCATACACACACCGATAACTCCGGCCAGCGAAAGAAAAGCAATAAAAGTGATGATCATTTATAATTGTGTTAACCACTACACAATTATGCGACAATTAATATTCCACGCGGAAAATTGAATTCTGTAGATTTATATGCCTGGTGTGAAAAAGTTGAAGCTTAAGCTTCATTTTCTTTCTTCATTTCCCTCAACCACTCAAGCGCTTCTTCTTCAGTTGGAAAAAGTTTGATCAGCTGGCTCGGCTTATTAAACTTGGCGTAGAAGTTAGCCAATATTCTTAAGGGAAGATTTTGTACAACGATGGCCTCGGCAATGGTTTGTTTTACTTTTCTCTGTCTGGCCGCATATTCACGCGACTCGCGATCAGAATGAGAGCCAAAACCGGGAACGACCAGTAAATAATGTGGAAGATTGCATGTTAGTTGATTTATTGCCTGCTCAATCTCATCGATCTGGGGAATGCCGATTTCCGCATTTTCATTTATTCTCAACACAATAAGATTGTCGTCGTTCTTTACGACAGAACCAATACTTAAAACTGTAAGTTCCTGATGAATGCCGGGGGATTGCATATAGCCATACAAATTACAAAAGTTTTAAAGAATCCCGATAAACTTTGCCGTGGCATTAGTTTATTTAACTCTTTTATTTTCACAACACCTAAACAGCTGTTAATCAACACAATGAATTATGATTTAATTTGAATGCGCCAAAAAATATAACTACATTTGTGCCCCTTAAAAATTTAATATTTTAACGATGAACATTTCGAAAGAGCAAATTGATGACCTGAACGCGGTGGTTACTATTAAGGTTGGTCCGGAAGATTACAATGAAAAGTTTGAAAAAGCTGTAAAGAAAATTCAGCAGCAAATGGCTATGCCTGGTTTCAGACCCGGAAAAGTTCCAACCGGTTTAATTAAAAAAAGATACGGTAAATCAATTCTGCTTGAAGAATTAAATAAAGTGCTAAGTGATTCTCTGAATAATTACATAGTTGAAAATAAACTGGATATTCTTGGTAATCCTTTACCAAAGACTTCAGAAGAAGCGCTTGACCTGGACGCGCAAAAAGAATTTTCATTTTCATTTGATATTGGATTGTCACCGAATTTTGAGGTTGAGATCTCCCCTTCAATCTCAGTTCTGTACAATGAAATAAAAGTTGATGATGAGCTTATTGAAAAATACCTGAAAGACGTTCGCAAGAATTATGGTAAGCCAGTAAATCCTGAAGTTTCGGGTGAAAAAGATGTTGTATTTGCGGACATAGTTGAACTGGATGAAAACGGCGCGATCGTTCCGGGAGGAATTTTTAAATCAACATCAATTGGTATCGACAGATTAACTTCCGATGTAGCAAAGAAAAAACTTACCGGAGTAAAGAAGGAAGATAAAGTGATCATCAATATCAAAGATCTTTATCCCAATGCTATTGACGCGGAGATCAGTCTTGGAATTGACAAACAAAAAGCTGAAACACTGAACACTGATCTGCAGCTTACCATTAAAAATATCGCGCGTCTTGAAGATGCAGAAATGAACCAGGAACTTTTTGACAAGATCTATGGACCTGGCACAGTAAATTCGGAAGAAGAATTCCGCAATAAGGTAAAAGAAGAGTTGAATATCATGTTCACACGCGACGCGGACAGAAAATTCTTTACCGAAGCGCAGGACAAACTGCTTTCAATATATAATCCTCAATTGCCTGACAGTTTCTTAAAACGCTGGTTACTTAGCGCGAATGAAACACCGGTTACACCAGAGCAGATCGAGAAAGATTATGAGAACTGGTCGCGGATGATGAAATGGAAGCTTATTGAAAATAAAATAGCGAAACAACATAATATCAGCATCAACGCTGATGAAATGAAAGAAGAAACGCGCAATTACATTATCGACCAATACAGAAGATATGGCCAGCATCCGGAAGAAAAGGAACTGGAGCGTATGGCAGATTCCATTCTTGCAAAAGAAAGTGAAGCGAGGAAGATAGCAGATAACATTCTTGACAGGAAAATGCTTGAGTTATTCAAGAACACTCTTAAACTTGACAGGAAAGAAGTCAGCTACGACGAATTCTTCGGAAAGCAATAAAATTATAGCAATTGAAAAAGAAGCCGGGCCACCACCCGGTTTTTTTGTTTTCAAATCCTTCACATTCAAATATCCTATGCAATAGTTAAAATATTATCTTCGCCGTAATGGTATTCAGCAGCGCCATATTTCTGACTATTTTTTTTCCGCTTGTCTTTACCATTTACTTTATTCTTCCCCGTAAAGCCAGGAATATTTTTCTCCTGCTGGCCAGTATTGCATTTTACGCGTGGGGAGCTCCGAAATTTATTTTCGCTATCCTTTTAACCACAACAGTAGATTTTTATCTTGTCCGGACACTGAGCAATATTACAGATGCGCGCCAGAAAAAATTATTTCTGATTTTATCCATAGCATTAAATGCAGGTATGCTTTTCTATTTCAAGTATTGTAATTTTTTCGTTGAAAACGCGAATGAGTTGCTGCATGCGTTTGGAGTTGAAAAGGAAATACGCTGGACACAGGTAATCTTGCCAATTGGTATTTCGTTCTATACGTTTGAAAGTCTCACCTACGTTATTGATGTTTACAGAGGAGTTCATAAGCCGCTTAAAAACTTCTGGCATTATCAATTATATATTTTGTTATTTCCAAAACTGATAGCAGGTCCCATTATTCGTTATCATGAAATTTCCGACCAGATAACTGGACGACTTGGAAAAGAGAACAGCGATGATAAATTAATGGGCTTTTATCGTTTTTGTATCGGTCTCGGAAAAAAGGTTTTGATTGCCAACACAGTTGGAAGTGTTGCGGACAGTATTTTTGAATCCGATCCGAATATTTTGACTACGTCCTATGCTTGGCTGGGCATGATGGCTTATACGTTCCAAATTTACTTCGACTTCAGCGGATATTCTGATATGGCAATCGGAATGGGACGAATGTTTGGCTTCCGTTTTCCAGAGAATTTTGACAACCCATATATATCAGGAAGCATTACTGAATTCTGGAGACGCTGGCACATTACACTCGGCAATTGGATGAAAAACTATTTATATATTCCACTTGGAGGAAATAAAGTTGAATCGAGAGCCCGGCTATATTTTAACTTGTGGTTAGTATTTCTTTTATCCGGATTATGGCATGGTGCCGCGTGGACATTTATTTTCTGGGGCATATATCATGGCATGTTATTGATCCTGGAACGTATTTTCCTGTTAGATCTATACAAGAAACTCGGAAGGCTGATACCTGTAGCGCTCACATTTTTCCTTGTTTCTATTGGCTGGGTTTTGTTCAGAAGCGATTCGTTGACACAGGCCCTGCAGTTTATTAAAACACTTTTTGTTTACAAAGGTGGGATTATATATTTGTTCACTGATAATGAATTTCTCTTTTTCTTTATTCTCGCCGCGGTATTTTCTTTTTTCGCTCTTGTGCCGGCTGGAAAAAGATTGCAGGAAAAAATTTATTATTCAAAATACAATTCGATCGGATACATTGCGGCGACTTTTTGTTCACTGGTTATTTTTCTTCTTTGCCTTGCGTCCATTACATCTTCAAGTTTTAACCCTTTCATCTATTTCCGCTTTTAATGAATAAAAAACTTAAATATGCATGCATAGCAATTATACTGGTGGTTCTGTACGCGCCGCTAATACAATTCTGTCTGCCGTTTTTTAAGGAAAAGGCCCTGGAAGGCGATATCACCATCGCAGAAAAACCAAAATTCAGTTCCGCCAATTACTGGAGCCTGAAATGGCAGGAAGAATATTCAAAGTTTTACAACGATAATTTTGGATTCAGAAATACGCTGGTGCGTTCCATTAATCAGGTACGTTATTCAATATTTAATACCACAAAGGCTCCAGGCGTTGTTATCGGGAAGGAAAACAATCTGTTTATTGAGTCGTACATCGATGAATACATAGGAAGAAATTATAAAGGCGCAAACTCAATAGCGGAAACCGTTCGGAAAATAAAGGCTGTTCAGGATACTTTAAAGTCAAGGAATATTGATCTTATCATTGTTTTTGCTCCGGGAAAAGCTTCTTATCATTCGGAATTTATTCCTGACCGTTATCTGAAAAGGAAAAAAGACAGTACAAATTACGCGGCGTATTCCGATGCTTTCGTTAAGAACCAGGTAAATTACATTGATCTCAATAAATGGTTTGTCGCCAATAAAGATAAATTTCCTGATCCTGTTTACCCAAAGTACGGCACGCACTGGAACCATTATGGAATGAGTGTAGGACTGGATAGTATTATCCGGTACATTGAAAAGAAAAGAAATATAAATATGCCCGATTTTGATTACAGTTTGATGAATTACACCACTGTTCTTGAGGGATCCGACTTTGATATTGGTATTATGATGAACCTACTCAAACCTATTGAAAAAGATACAAATCCATACCCCATCTATAAATTCACTGAAGGACCAGAATTCAAAAAACCAGACCTGCTTGTTGTTGGTGACAGTTACTGGTGGCCAATAGTTGGAGATGATCTGCCTATACACTTTTTTATGAATGATGAATATTGGTTCTACAACAAGGACCAGATCGTAAGAAACAAAAAGGAAAAACAGGTCAGTGAACTCAATTTGAGCGCTTCAGTTTCGAACCGGGATGTGATCATGATAATGGCAACAGAAGCAACAATGTATATGTTCCCATATGGTTTTATTGATAATACTTACAAACTGTATTGCAGCAGCGGAGAAAGAAAAAAGGAGATCGTCAATTACATTAAATCCGATACAACATGGTACAATTCCATTCTCAGCAAAGCAGCACAGAATAATATCTCAATTGAGAAGCAACTATTGATTGATGCTGAATACACGCTGGCGGCGGAACTTGCAAAGCAACCGGATAAGCTGCAGGAGATGATGGAACAAATTAAAAATGATCCAACCTGGTATAAAAAGGTTCAGGATAAAGCGGCGGAAAATAATATTCCGGTTGATCAACAACTTAAGCTTGATGCCCAATGGGCGTTGGATAATCCATAGTTAATTTCTCAGTGCTTCACGTTTTAGAATGATTGCTAAGCCGTCGGTAAGTCCCAGTGCTCACAGAAATTATTTTTTGCAGT
>CBIHPU010000033.1:0-13138 GCA_966211935.1 uncultured bacterium
GTTTCTTCCGCTTAGCTGACCATAATTATTTTCGTGCGCGAATTTTTCGACATCAAAATAAACAGAACCATTCACTTCATAAGCATAGCCTTTTTCTACAATGCGCTTTGTTATTTCTATCTGCTCAATGATGTGACCCGTTGCAGTTGGTTCTATTGAAGGCGGAAGCGTGTTAAACTCACGCATCACATCGCGAAATCCAACGGTATATTTCTGAACGATCTCCATTGGTTCGAGCTGCGCCAGTTTTGCTTTTTTTGAGATTTTGTCTTCACCGGTATCAGCATCGCTTTCAAGATGACCCGCGTCTGTAATGTTGCGAACGTAACGCACTTTATAACCAAGATGAACCAGGTAACGGTACATCATGTCGAAAGAAATAAATGTGCGGCAGTTGCCAAGATGCACGTCTGAATAAACTGTTGGTCCGCAGACATACATTCCAACAAACGGACTGTTCAGCGGTTTAAACTCTTCTTTTTTTCTTGTGAGTGTATTGTAAACAAAAAGCTTGTGATCCATAAACAGATTGTACCCTTGTGATTATCAAGTGTTGAGGGCGTGGCAAAGTAACGAATTTTCAGGGGATAAATTATTGGGGAAATTGTTGTAAAAATATAAAGTCCGAAAGTCAGGTAGGAATCAAAAGCAAAGCGACGAACACTTTTGGAATTCGTCGCTTTGGTAACCTAAAACCTAAACAGTATTTTATTTATTTACGTTGTCTTCTATTGGCGCATCTCCTACATAACGACCTTCTTTGTAAACAGCTATGCGCTTCAGGATTCCGTTATCATCATAGAAATAGGCTTTTCCGTCCATTAACATGTTCTCTTTAAAAATTCCCTGCTTGGAGATCATTTTATTACGGTAAGTTGTATGGTAACCATTTAAAATGATCGGGCCTTTTTGAGTTTTCCCCGGGTCAACTTCTTCATCTTTTTTTACAAGAACATCTTTTGGTTTTGGAGCGCCTTTAATGTCTTTGTCCTTTTCAACTACCACCTGCTTATTTGAAGGAGCCTCAAATTCTTTTATGCTAGCAACATCAGCCTCTCCATTATTATAGGAAACCGTTTTCTTTACAGAGCCGTCTGGATGGAATTCAGTAATTGTTCCGTTTTCTTTTCCGCCAACCCAGCTTCCTTTTATCATTACTTCACCGGTTTCATAACGGTAAACCTGTTCCCCATCGCGTTTTCCACTGTTGTTGAAGTTAAATTCATGCTGTACGTTTCCGTTTTCATAATAAAGCTTGTAGGCTCCTATCCAACGGTTGTTCTTCCAGTTCCCTTCTTCAGATATTTTTCCGTTTTCGTGATAAAGAATAGCGTAACCGTCAGGGCGACCATTTTGGTATTCAATACGGCTTTTCATATTGCCGTTGCAGTAGTATTCAGTCCACTTTCCGACCTTTTTGTTATCGGTATAATTTCCTTCTTCTACTTTACTCTCTGCCTGATAACAAGTATTTGGTTTGTTTTTCCCAAACACAATCCATTTTCTCTGCTTCTTGCCTAAAGCATCAACATAGTTGATGGTGTCTTTTCCGTTGAATGGACTAATTTCAAATGCCTGAGGCTGAGCGTAAAGTCCTATCGAAAGAAACAAGAATATGAGGTAAATATTCTTCATCGTAATAAGTTTTGTCTATCTCCTAACAGTTTTATTTACCACCTGGGTTTTCATATTAACAAATCTACACGTTTTTACGCAAGCCAAATCGGAATTTAGATGAAGCTTGCAAACCCAACGCTTAATTGAGGGCACCAGTTTGTGCCTCATTATACGGCCTGGAATGACAAAGGTTACACGCTCCGGTGTAAAATTACCTTGCGTAAATTGTTAAGCATATCATTAACAATTTCATCAAGTCCGTAACGGTGTTTCCATCCCCAATCTGCCCTGGCGGAGGAATCATCGATGGCCGCCGGCCAGGAATCGGCAATTTGTTGCCGGAAATCGACAGAATATGAAATTGTGAATTCAGGAATATGCTTTTGTATAGCCTGTGCAATTTGCTTTGGGGTAAAACTTGTAGCTGAAAGGTTATAAGCCGACCGAATTTTGATTTTTTGGGCCGGAGCCTGCATAATGTCAATTGTAGCCTTAATCGCGTCGGGCATATACATCATTGGCAGCTCGGTATTTTCACTTAGAAAACAGGAGTAAGAGCCACTTTTAAGGGCTTCGTGAAAAATATGGACCGCGTAATCGGTAGTTCCGCCGCCTGGGGCACTTTTCCAGCTGATTAGTCCAGGATATCGCAAACTTCTTACATCCACGCCATATTTATTGAAATAATACTCGCACCATCTCTCTCCCGCAAGTTTACTTATTCCATAAACTGTGCTCGGCTCCATTATAGTAAACTGGGGCGTGTTGTGTTTTGGAGTGTTTGGTCCGAACGCGGCAATTGAACTTGGCCAGTAAACTTTATTAATGTGTTTTTCTTTCGCAAGATCCAGCACATGAAAAAGACTTTCCATGTTAAGTTTCCATGCAAAAGCCGGATTTTTTTCGGCCGTAGCGGATAACAAAGCCGCCAGCAAATAAACCTGGGTGACTTTATGTTTTTTTACAATTTCGAAAATTTTGTCTTTGTCCAGGGCGTCAACCGTTTCAAATATTGTTCCCTGTGGCAGAAGCGGTGAGGACTTTAAATCAGATGCAATTACATTTTCCCTGCCGTGAAGTTGTTGAAGCGCTTCTGTTAGTTCAGTTCCTATCTGACCACACGCGCCAATTATTAAGATTCTTTCTGTGCCCATACCCTAAAATCTGATCGATTGTTTCACTATATCTCAGTAACTTTGCAAACGTAACAAAAAAGTCTGAGAGTCGAAGAGTCGAAGAGTCATGGAGTCTTTAAGTCGGATTAACTTTCTAAACTTTCAAAACTGTCATCTATGGCAGCATTGCATAATAAAATAAATCGCCTGGAGGCGAAAAAACGTTTAATGGATGAGCCATTTAAACGTAAAACCGTATCGTTTTACCGGTATGTTAATATTTCCGATCCGCAGGTAATGCGTGACGCGCTTTATAAAGAGTGGAGCGAACTGAATGTATTTGGCAGAATTTATATTGCAAACGAAGGATTGAATGCCCAGCTTTCCGTTCCGGAATTTAACTGGCAAAAATTTGTAGATCAGCTTTACGCTCATCCTGAATTTAACGGAGTCGCATTTAAGGAAGCTATTGAAGACAACGGAAAGTCTTTTTATAAACTTGCTGTAAAAGTGCGTAAGAAAATTGTTGCGGATGGTATTGAAGATCCGGATTTCAATCCTTCAAACACTGGAAAATATCTTGACGCTGAAGGATTCAATTCAATGCTTGAAAATCCTGAAACAGTTGTGGTGGATATGCGTAATCACTATGAAAGTGAAGTGGGCAGGTTTGAGAACGCGTTTTGTCCTGACGCGGATACGTTCCGTGAAGAATTACCGGAAGTTATTGAGCGTTTAAAAGGAAGAGAAGATAAGCCTGTTTTAATGTATTGCACAGGAGGGATCCGTTGCGAAAAAGCCAGCGCATTTCTGAAATATAAGGGATTTAAACAGGTATATCACCTGCATGGCGGCATCATTCAATACGCGAAGGAAGTAAAAGAGAAGGGACTGAAAAGTAAATTCATCGGTAAAAATTTTGTGTTTGATGAAAGAGTAGGAGAGCGGGTAACCGATGATATTATAGCCGAGTGTCATCAATGCGGAAAGCCCTGCGATCGTCATGTGAACTGTAAAAACGACGATTGTCATCTGCTTTTTATTCAGTGTGAAGAATGTGAAAAATCTATGCAGGGTTGTTGTACTCCGGAATGTCAGCATATTGCTGCTTTACCGATTGACGAACAGAGAAAGCTGCGTAAGGGAAGAGTGAAAAACGGTCCTGAATGCCTGGCGGTCTATAAGAGCAGGCTGAGGCCGAATCTGAAGGAAGTTTTGAAGCTTCGACAAAAGTGAAACAGTTACCGGCAAGTATGAGCCTTTATTATTTTTCCACTTTTTTTCTCTGAGAAAAGTCATTAAATGATTATTTTGCAAGCGGTACATTTACTGAATAAGCTAAACGACTTCAACTATGCCTATTTATCACAAGCTTGGAAAATTTCCTCAAAAACGTCACACCATCTTTAAGAGCGGAAGACATTATTACGAACAGCTTTTCGGAACAGAAGGATTTCAAGGAATGTCTTCGCTGCTTTATCATGTGCATAGACCAACGCAGGTTAAGGAGATCGTGAGGAGCTATGATGTTAGCCCGAAAATTGCCGTGCAGAAAAACATCCGCGCCATGTTACTGAAAGGATTTGAAGTTAAGCCCGTGGATGATTTTTTAGAGAGCAGGAAAATTGTTTTATGTAACAGTGATTGCAATATCGCTCTTGCGGCGCCAAAAAAATCTGTAAAGGATTACTTTTATAAAAACGCGGATGCGGATGAATTGATCTTCATTCATAAGGGAAATGGAACACTGAAAACCTTTATGGGAAATATTCAGTTTGAGTATGGAGATTATCTCGTCATTCCACGCGGAATGATCTACCAGATTGAATTTGCAACTGAAGACAACAGACTTTTCATTGTTGAAAGTTATCATCCGCTTTACACTCCGAAGCGTTATAAAAATTCTCACGGACAACATCTTGAACATTCTCCGTTCTGCGAACGCGATTTCAAACTTCCTTCCATCCTGGAAACGTATGATATGAAAGGTGACTTCCTGATGAAAATAAAAAAGGAAGGCATGATGCACGATTTAGTTTACGCGACGCATCCTTTTGACGTTGCCGGTTGGGACGGTTATAATTATCCATGGGCATTTTCAATTCATAATTTTGAACCGATAACAGGACGCGTGCATCAGCCACCGCCCGTTCATCAGAATTTTGAAACGCCCGCTTTTGTTGTTTGCTCTTTTTGTCCGCGGCTTTACGATTATCATCCGCAGGCCGTTCCTGCACCTTACAATCACAGCAACATTGACAGTGATGAGGTGTTGTATTATGTGGATGGAGATTTCATGAGCCGCAACGACATTAAACAAGGCCATATCACTCTTCACCCTAAGGGAATTCCTCACGGACCAGCGCCAGGAGCAATGGAACGCAGCCTGGGACAGAAGGAAACACAGGAGCTTGCCGTAATGGTGGATACTTTCCGCCCGCTAAAAGTGACAGAAGCCGCCTTGGGCATAGACGATGGAAAATATTTTAAAAGCTGGGTTGAATAAAATTCGCTAAAATTCGTGGGTGATGTATAGCTGCCTGCGTCTATAACATTTGCGCTCAGCTAAAATTATTGTTATTCATCAGGTTTTACGCTAATTTTAATCGTTGATTTAGTAATTTGAAATTCGGCTTTTTAAACCAATTTCAAATTTCAAATTTTCAATTAATAATTAATAAAGAAGATGGCAAAAGAAATAAAAAGTGTAGACTACGGTCTTGAGAAAATATTTGAAGGTGCGCAGGATTTTCTGCCCCTGCTTGGAACAGATTATGTTGAATTTTATGTTGGCAATGCAAAGCAGTCGGCTCACTTTTATAAAACCGCTTTTGGCTTTCAGTCGCACGCGTACAAAGGATTGGAAACGGGATCAAGAGATTCAGTTTCGTATGTGTTGAAGCAGGACAAGATCAGGTTGGTTCTTACAACTGCTTTACATAGTGACTCTCCGGTTGGAGAGCATGTAAAAAAACACGGAGACGGTGTAAAGGTAATTGCTTTGTGGGTGGAAGACGCGCGTAAAGCGTTTGAAGAAACAACAAAGCGCGGAGCAAAACCATTTATGCAGCCTACAGTTGAAAAAGACGAGCACGGTGAAGTTGTACGTTCCGGAATTTACACGTATGGAGAAACAGTTCACATGTTTGTAGAACGTAAAAATTATAAAGGCGCATTTCTTCCCGGGTTTAAAGAATGGAAAAGCGATTACAATCCAACGCCTGTGGGATTAAAATTTATTGATCACATGGTTGGAAACGTTGGATGGGGAGAAATGAATACCTGGGTGAAATGGTATGAAGATGTAATGGGATTTGTCAATTTTCTTTCATTCGACGATAAGCAGATCCATACTGAATACTCCGCACTGATGAGTAAGGTAATGAGTAATGGAAACGGAAGGATCAAGTTTCCTATCAACGAACCGGCTGAAGGAAAAAAGAAATCGCAGATAGAGGAATATCTTGATTTTTATGAGAGTTCCGGAGTACAGCACATTGCAGTTGCAACTGATAATATTATTGAAACAGTGAGTCAGCTGAGAGCAAGAGGAATTGAATTTTTGCCTCCGCCGCCAAGAGCGTATTACGATGACATTCCACGTCGTCTTGGACAACACCGTGATATGATGAAAGAAGATATCAATGAACTGCAGCGTTTGTCAATTTTAGTGGATGCTGACGAAGAAGGTTATCTTCTGCAGATATTTACCAAACCGTTAGAGGATAGACCAACACTTTTTTTCGAAATCATTCAGCGTATGGGCGCACGTGGTTTTGGAGCAGGGAATTTCAAGGCGCTTTTTGAATCAATTGAAAGAGAACAGGCGCTGAGAGGAACTTTGTAAAACGTTTCAGTTGAAATTAACAGGGGAGACAATTGTCTCCCTTTTTTTTGCGTGATCTTTTTTATTAAAACTACCTGATTACAGGATAAAGTGTTTCTGGAAAAAATCATATCTTGCACCCCATTATAAAAACCTTTTCTATTATGAAAAAAATTCAATTACTGGCATCAATTTGTGTTGCTGTATTACTAATTTCCTGCAAGCCAAGCTCCCAGCAGTCGGCTGAATACAACGACAAAATTATTGCTGAGGTAACCAAGGTGCAGGCTGCTGATGACGCGTTCGGGGAGTCATTTTCCGACACAGTTGGTACAGCGATGGAGGCGAAATTGAAGGCATTGAGCGATCAGATTAACACCTCAACCGCTGCATTGAACGGTCTTGAAAAATTTGACGAGAAAGAAGAATTTAAGAACGCCGCCATAGAATTTTTTAATTTTTTCAAAAAAGAAGTTGAAACCGAATACAAAGAGCTGGTGGACATTTCTAAAAAGGAGGAAATGACTGAAGAGGATGTTGAGCGCGCAAACGTTATTATTGAAGGAACCAACGCAAGGCGTAAAGAGGCGGAAGATAAACTTTCTGCTAAGCAGGAAGCTTTTGCAAAAGAATATAATATCAAGCTTGAACACCAGTAAACTGTTGTTTTTTGCTAATGAAAATGTCCCGGCACGTTAAAAATGCGGGACATTTTTGTTATCTTTAAGCTTGTCTTTTTTTAGAACATGAAGAGAATAATTTTTGTTTTAGTCAGCATAAGTATAATTTTAATCAGCGCGGTTTCCTGCAAGCCATCAGGGAAGTCTGCGGCACAGTATAACAATCGCCTGGTAAGGCAGCAAATGAAAATCGGGTCTATGCAACAGGAACTGATTCAGGTTTTCAATGGCCAAAAGGCACCCGAAATGAAAACTATGCTGACCAGGTTCCAGATTGAATTGAAGGCGGTAAATGATTCGGTTCTTGCAATGCCTTCGTTTGATGGTAAGGAAGATTTTAAGAAACAAACGTTGAACTATTTCACTGAACTTGGGAATCTTGCCAATAATGAATGTACCCAGGTTGTTAAGTTGTATGAAATGCCCGACAGTTTGTTTTCCGCCAATGAGGAGAAAAAGCTGGATGATATTTTAAAGACCATTAATTCAAAAACGCTTTCAGCTTTAAAATCGCTTGAAGAGGAACAAAAAAAGTTTGCTGCCGAATATAATTTTGAAATAGCTAAATAATAAATATGAAGACATTAGAATTCAAATCTTTAATAACGGCATTGCTAATGCTGTTTGTTTTTTCAGCTTCTGCGCAAAAAGCACTTCCCCGTAAAACGGAAAGCAAGATCAAAAGTTCTGTTGAGTGCGCAATGTGCAAGAAGAACGTTGAAAAACAACTTTCAAAAATCAAAGGCATTCGTAAGGTGAATGCTGATTTTCAAACGCACGAAATTACGGTTGTTTATAATCCGCGTCGCATTACTATCGAAGAGATCCGCACCGCTATTTCCAATATGGGTTATGACGCAGATGATGTGAAGGCGAATAACCGAATGACGAAAGACCTGCAGCATAAACAACAGCAGGAACCGCCGAAATAATTTTACATTCGCTGTTTCTTTCGGATAATAGACAACATCCGCCACTTAATAAAATCCAGTTTTTCAGCTGAACTTTTTCTGGTTCTTTGCGTTATATAATAAAGCAGGGACCAAAAATGAAACGCGCGCTTAAAATTCTAGTCCCTTTTTTCTTTCTGATCGTTGCTGTTGTGCTTGTTTACGGATTGTCGGGCAGGTACAAAAAGGCTTCCAGCGCTTTTCTTTCGGGTAATAATTTTTCTCTTCGTGAAGCCTTGTTTGATTCTTCTCTGGCTGACGGATTTGATTTTCCTTTTGGAGATGGTAACGGTGGGGGTAATTATACTGACCTTAAAACAAAAAAGAAATACAGCGGCTGGTATGTGGCCGTTGGCACTGCTGTTAACTATGAGCTTGGAATACATACCGGCGAAGACTGGAACGGAAAGGGAAAAGGAAACACAGACTTAGGGCAACCTGTTTATGCAACGGCGCTGGGAAATGTTATTGAAGCTAAAGATTACGGCGCGCCGTGGGGAAACGTTGTTCTTATTGAACATTGTTATCCTGAAAACGGAAAAGTAATTATTGTCTATTCATTGTACGCGCATCTTAACGAAGTAAAAACCAGGAAAGGGAAGATTGTTTCTAAGCGTGAGCAGATCGGAACAATTGGAGACGGTCATGGCAGTTATCCCGCGCATCTTCATTTCGAGATCAGAAAAGAAAACATGAAAGAATTTGCAGCCAACTATTGGCCCAGCAGCAATGGAAAAGATATTCCATGGGTTAAGGAACATTATTATTCTCCTTCAGAATTTATTAAACAACATCGTAAAATAAATCTTCCATCAAAAAAAGAACAGGTTCTTGTCGCGGTTAAACACGAGTACAAAATGTATGTGTACAGGAAAGGAAAAGTTTTTAAGTCATACGACATTTCATTGAGTCAGAGTCCAGTTGGTCATAAAGAAAAACAAGGTGATAACAGGCTTCCGGAAGGAGAATACAGGATCATTGAAAAGAGTCGTGGTCCGTTTGGAGGCGATTACAGCGCTTACTTTGGTCCCGCCTGGATGAGGTTAAGCTATCCTAATAATTTTGACGCGGCAGCAGGATTGCAAAAGAAATTGATTACAAAAAAACAGTTCGACGCTATTGTTGCGGCAAACAATAATGGCGGGTTTCCTCCTAAGAATACTGCACTTGGTGGTGGCATTGGTATTCATGGTTGGGCGGGCAGCTGGCCCTTGCATTCACGTGATCTTACCTGGGGCTGCATCAGCATGAAGAATGACGAACTCGATAAATTCTACGACACCGTAAATGAAGGAACTAACATCATTATACTTCCTTAAAGTTTACTGCGTGCAAGGAAATATCTTTGAGATGTTTTGTTTTCCTGGTTCAGGTAATAAGCAAATCCGTCGGCAATTTTTATAGATGTAAATGATGAAGCGTCCAGCACAATTTTTTTGCTGAGTTTTCCGCTTGTTGTATTCAGTTCGCTGATGATTGTCACCGCGTCTGAACTGTCACCCCCGGTTTTTTCCAGCGTACAGTAATATATTTTCCCATTCAGATCATCTACCACAATCTTATTTTCAAGCGAAACTTTTCTTGCAGCGTAAAAAATTCCAGTGCTGATGAGTTTGCCGGTCGTATCAAAAGTTTCAGCCTTTTTGGCTTCCAGATCAAAATAAATGAGATGATCACCGGATTGAATAATATTTACGGGAAGTTTTACTAAAACAACTTTTTCATTGGCGAATGGCAACCTTCCGAGATCGAGTTCGTTGGCGATTTTCCAGTTTCCTTCCGGTTTTTGAAATCTGTCGTACGAAATATTTTTAAAAAGCACGCGGCGATTTTCTTTTTTTGTTTGTCCGTAATAAGCAAGATAGGTTTGTCGGATCAACACATCCGATTCATTATTTAAATAATATTCGTCCGGAGTTTCATATTTCAGGTATCGCGCGCCGGCGTCTTCTACCGGCCAGTTGTAATATTTTTTTTCAAATTCTTTAATATTGAGATATTTTACCAGACTTATTGTATTACCGGTACTGATTGTAATGGAATAAGCGTTATCAGCGCAGAGCAAAAAATTTTCGCCTGCAGCGGATGTATAGAAAGAGTGAAAATTTTCGGGAAGCCTGATTGCAGATGTTTCTTTATTGTAGTTCAGATAATGAAAAAAATGATGCGACGTTTCTTCATCGCGTGCAATTAAAAATATTCCCTGTTTACCGGTTTCGTAATCCAGGATGTTCCATTTTCCGGATCTGAAAACTTTCTCCCATGAAACTATTTCTTTGTTTTCTCCTTCAATAGCTTTTAGTCTGATCGTTTTTGTTCCTGGTTTTAGAAGAAAGGGAGTTGAATAATAAGAGGTAAAATACCCTGGCGCGCTGATCTCCATTACAGAGCGCATTTTACGTGCGAGAATTGTAAAATTCCCTTCGCTGTCAGTGAAAGTTCCCCTGAAACTTCCTTTAATAGTTACGCGCGCGTTGCTGACCACATTTCCTTTGTCTGCGTCAATTACTTTCGCCATAAAATAAAAAGCAGTGTCCTGCGCCTTTAATGCGAAGACTGACAAGTGAAAAACCAAGGCTGCTGTTAGGCGAAAATCAAGCATAGAGAATTTTCAAAGTTATCAGGATATTTTGTACGCAGAAATTGAACCAATTTTAAAAACACAATATTTTTTAACGTGTATCGTTTTTAATCAGGCAACCAATTATTGGCTGAATGTTCCAGTTATAAAATTACTGATTACTTGAATGCGTAAGAATTTTACCCGCTGACGGGTCAATAAATCAGAGAAGAATAAATTTTTTTTTTTCGATTTAGAATAAGTTTCTATTGGAGAGGAAACGGTATTACTTTGTCAGGTTATGAATATTTGAAAACGTGGCAGTTAAATGCAACAATGTAATATTAAAAAAAAAGTATGTTGCTTACAGATGCGGAAGGGGCTAGATTGCAAGTGTAAAAGCATTGAGGCTCTTTTTCAGGTTTAAGAGAGGGCCCTTCCGGGGATGGCGCGGCAACAAATTACTGGCGGTAATCTGTCGCTGCTGTTCCCGGGATTTTTTTTAAAGTTTTTCTTATTTAAAACCTGCTCCAAATCTACGCCTTGATGGTGAAATTGCCACTATTTGTCTAATCTTTTTCCACCTTTTCAGGTTTTATTCTTAAATTTAATACTTATCGTTAAATTGCTTTTTTTACTATGGCCAAGGAGATTTTACTGGAGGTCCGCAACCTCGTTACTGAGTTTAGAACTGATGATGAAACTGTGAGAGCTGTAAATGATGTTTCATTCAAATTACACAGGGGAGAAACTATTGGGATTGTTGGTGAATCAGGTTCTGGAAAATCAGTAACCGCGTTGTCGGCAATGCGTTTGATTCCTACGCCTCCTGGCAAAATTGTGAGTGGGGAGATCATCTATCATTCCCGGGCGGACGGTCCAATTGATCTTGTTCGTGTTTCCTCCAAAGCAATGCGAAAGTACCGCGGTAATGAGATCGCAATGATTTTTCAGGAGCCGATGACCTCGCTCAATCCTGTATTCACTTGCGGCAACCAGGTTGTGGAAGCTATAATGCTTCACAAAAAGATGAGTGAATCTGAAGCGGCTAAAGTAGCGATCGAATTATTTAAAAAAGTAAAACTTCCACGCCCGGAGGCAATCTTCAATACATATCCCCATCAGATTTCAGGCGGACAAAAACAGCGTGTGATGATCGCGATGGCCATGAGCTGCAATCCGAATATTCTTATTGCGGATGAGCCAACAACCGCGCTCGACGTAACCGGTCAGAAAGCTATCCTTGATCTGATGCTTGAGCTGCAGCGTGAAAGAGAAATGGGAATCATGTTTATCACCCACGACCTTGGCGTTATAGCTGAACTTGCGGATTCGGTAATTGTGATGTATAAAGGAAAGATTGTTGAGCAGGGACCGGTGATGGATATTTTCAGAAATCCTAAACATCCTTATACAAAAGGTTTGCTTGCATGCAGGCCACCGCTCGAAAAGCGACTCCATTTTCTTCCTACAGTAAGCGATTTTATGTCTACTGATTCAGAAGGAAATGTAGTTGAAAGCGGAAAGTCGGTACGTGAAGCGGTGGAAGCTTTTATTGTAACAAAAGAAGAGCGCGAGCAGCAGCATAAGGAATTGTACCAGCGAAATAAAATTCTTGAATTAAGAAGTATCAAAACATATTTTCCGCTGGAAAAAACCGTGTTTGGTAAAGTGAAAGATCACGTTAAGGCGGTTGATGATGTTTCTTTTGATGTTTATGAAGGAGAGACATTGGGACTTGTGGGCGAATCGGGTTGCGGGAAAACAACACTTGGAAAAACTATTTTAAGGCTGATCGAACCCACAGGGGGACTTATAACTTTCAAAGGTCAGGATATTACCAATCTGAATAGTACCGACATGCGTGGACTGCGCCGTCATATGCAGATTATTTTTCAGGATCCTTATTCATCTTTGAATCCTAGGCTAACTATTGGCGACGCGATCATGGAGCCGATGAAGGTGCACGGAATATTAAAGAATGATAAAGCGCGTAAGGAAAAAGTAATGGAGTTGCTGAAGCGCGTTAATCTTACCGAGGCCCAATTTTACAGGTATCCGCACGAATTTTCAGGCGGTCAACGTCAGCGTATTTGCATTGCGCGCGCGCTTGCTCTTGAGCCGCGTTTTATTATTTGTGATGAGATGGTCTCCGCCCTCGACGTTTCAGTTCAGGCGCAGGTTCTTAATTTGCTGAATGAGCTGAAAAAAGAATTTAAGTTCACCTATGTTTTCATTTCGCACGATCTTTCTGTGGTGAAGTTTATGAGTGACAGAATGGTTGTGATGCAGAATGGGAAAATAGAAGAGATGGGTATGGCTGATGACATTTACCACAATCCGAAAAAAGAGTATACGCGAAAACTGATCGATTCAATTCCTAAAGGAAG
>CBIHPU010000034.1:0-13042 GCA_966211935.1 uncultured bacterium
TTCTTTCTCAATTAACTCACTCCATTTTATATTACTTTTTTGGGTACGGGCCCGTTTTATTTTTTTCAGGTTCTTCACGTTTTCGGGAATTTTTGTAAAAAAAATGAATTAAGACTAGAAAAACAGACGGCCTATTTGAACAATATTATAATAATTAACCGGGAACTATAGTTTGTATCGTAAACTTTTCCTTAAGTTCCTCTACCTTCTTAATTGCGGCTTTGACTTTTTCCGTTGCAACTACAATAATTTCATCATCCACCGCGTGCTCCACAGCATAGCTGATCGCTTCCTTTTCATCCGGAATAACGGTATACGGCACTTCTTTTCCCGATTCTTCAATTCCTTTTATAATATAATTGACGATGTCGTCAGGATCCCTTCCACGGGTATCTTCATCAATACGAATGATAATATTGTCAAAGGCCCCGGCAGACTTTTTTCCGATCTCAACAAGGTAATCTTCACGTCGGTCACCAACTCCGGTAATGATACCCGTTTTCTTCCGATCCTTTAATTTACTGAAGAAATCTCCGAGCGCTTTTATACTTGGCGGGTTATGCGCATAATCCACTACTACCCTGAATTTTCCAAAATCGAAAAAATTCATTCTTCCGGGAGACTGTTCAGGAGAAGGATAGAAATGCTTTAAAGCGTTACGGATATTTAATACATCAAACTTCAGCAGATAGGCAGATAATGCAGCTGCAAGAATGTTCTGAATATTAAATGTTGCTTTGCCATCAAACGTAATTGGAAATTCCCGTACGTGACCGAGCGTAATATGCTCATTGCTTTTTAATATTGTAACATAACCATTAACAACGCTTGCTGCAACGGCGTTATCTTTTTCAAGATGTTTCCTTATTCTCGGGTTTTGAGGATCAAGGCTAAAAAAAGCAGGTTGTGCAGTAATATCTTTTCTCATCTCATACACCAGATCATCCTCCGCATTTAATACGGCGAAACCTTTGGATGAAGCAGATTTGGCAACAACAGCTTTTACGCGCGCCATATCTTCAAGCGTGTTTACGTGTTTCAATCCCAAATGATCATCGCCAACATTCATCACAATTCCAACATCGCAATAATCAAATGCAAGTCCTGAACGAAGAATCCCTCCCCGTGCGCATTCAAGAACAGCAAATTCTGTTGCGGGATCCTGCAAAATTATCTCCGCGCTTTTAACGCCTGTATAATCGCCCTGCGCGAGTAATTTTCCTCCAAGGTAAATTCCATCGGTAGAAGTTAATCCCGCTCTGTACGCCTGGAAATCGGCCATGTGCGCCATAAGACGGGCGGTAGTTGTTTTGCCATTGGTGCCCGTAATAGCTACAATCGGAATCCTGCCTTTGTTTTTACCAGGAAAAAGAAATTCAATAATGTGCGAAGACACATCGCGCGGCGTACCTTTAACCGGAGAAAAATGCATTCGCAATCCGGGAGCAGCGTTGACTTCAATTATAGCTGCGCCGCTTTCGCTGAAAGGAGTAGCAAGGTCTTTAGCAATTATGTCTATACCGCAAACATCAAGACCTATGAGCCGCGATGCCCGCTGCACGACCTCAATGTTATCCGGATGGATTTCATCAGTTACGTCTACTGCAGTACCGCCTGTACTCAGGTTAGCTGTTTCCTTCAGAAAAATCACTTCATCTTTTTTGGGAACTGAATTAAGGTCCATTCCTTTTTTTGACAGTAATCTTGTTACGATATCATCAACAACTATTTTTGAAAGAAAATTTTCGTGTCCCTCACCCCTTCTCGGATCCGCATTTACAATTTCAATCAGTTCACGTACCGAATGTTTTCCATCTCCTTTTACAGAGGCAGCAATGCGCTGCGCGGCCGCAACGAATTTGTGATTGACCATAAGTAAACGGAAATCATTACCTGAAACAAACCGCTCCACAATTACGCTATCAGCAAATTCCTTCGCTCTCAAAAAAGCATTTTTCAGGGATTGCAGGTCAGGAATATTGGTTGTAACGCCGTTTCCATGATGACCATGAAGCGGTTTCACAGCGACCGGATACTTCAGCTTTTTTTCAATATCCTCCAATTCATTTAACTCATGAACCGTGTACCCATGCGGAACCGGAATGAAAAATTTATCCAGCAATCTTTTTGTGTCTTCCTTATTGCGCGCAAGATCGGACGCAAGAACGCGTGTTTCTTCTGAAATGGCTGCCTGTATTCTTTTCAAATACTTTCCCATTCCCAACACTACAATATCCGCAACCTGCAAAAAGAAAACCGGAACACCCTTTTTATTTGCTGCTTCAATAATAGAATTGGTACTAGGCCCTATGAATCTTGCACGTTTAATTTCTTTGATCATAGAAATCTCCCGTTGAAGATCAGGGAGTTCATTTTTCATAAGATCATTTAAAATTTTCAGCACGAACCTGGCTGCCTGCCACCCTGCCTCCTCATCGTCATAAGCAAAACAGATGTGATAAATTTCAGAATTGCTCACTTTATCAACGTCGCCATAAACAGTTCTCATTCCGGATAAGGACATTATCCCGCAGGCAAACTCCTGACAAAGCACCGCCAGCAGCCGGGCGTTATCTTTGGAATACCATTCATCGAAACTTTTACTGATCGTTTCTGAGAGATCAGGGAAAAGTTTTAATGAATGTTTTTTCAGGTTTTCAGCCTCAACGGTATTCAGATCCTTAGCGTTCTTAAGATCAATTGTTATAACGATAATATTATGGTGATCGACAGACCAATAATTTGGTCCTCTCATCACTCTCAGATCTGTTTCTTTAATATTCATTCTCACTGGAATCCGCCCAAACTTTATACCGCTGGAAACAAGTGGGAGTTTACCAAAAGATTGTAGAAACAATTTCAAAACGAGGTAAATTCCTCGCAGCAACAGATGAAAATTGAATAATTCTGCAGGATGACTTTATAAAAGAATCATTGTGCGGGATTTTCACGATCCAATAAACCCATAGTGAGGGAAGTCTTCCTTAGGGGAGCGTTCCTTTATAAAAACCATGCGAAAGTCTTAAATGTGAATAAATAAAATATTTACAGAAAGAAAATCATTCAAAATCATCAGGGAGTCTTCCTTAGGCAAGACTTTCTTAGGGAAGCGTTCCTTTACAAAAACCATGCAGAAAACTGAATCCTATGCCTTTTTTCCATAATTCTTTTTTTCAAACAACCATCGATCGTATCTTACTGTATCACCACTTTACGCACGTGTACTTTTTCATTCACAGCAAGCTGCACAAAATAAATTCCTCTTGGTTGATCGCTAAGATCAATGATGACATTACTTTGAACAGGCTTAACAGATTCAATTTTCTTACCGACAACATCAAAAACTTCAATTTGCGACACTGGGATATTTTCATTCATGGTTACGAGAAAACTTCCTGAAGAAGGATTCGGACTGATGGTCAGCAGATTTCCGTTCTCTTCATCTTTAATAGTGGTGGTACCGGTAACAAAAGCATACACATCATGCTCTGCACCAACCGGCATGTAGCTTACTGATTTTGAAAAATTATTTGCCACAGCTTCAATATAAAAGCGTGTCCAGTTTCCAACAGGCTGACCCGGAATTAAATTTCCGTAAATACCGTCATTTGCAGCCGCGTCATTATGCGTCCCATCATCAAACATCGGAATACGGATAAAATTTCCAACCAACTGGTTTGAATAATAGAGATAAACTTTTTCCACTCCCGAATTTGCAACAACGCTGGCTCTTACACTCACATCCTGAAACGCGGCCGGGATCTCCCATTGCTGTCCATTTGCGCTCCAAGAAACATTTGTAATTACCGGCGCCTGCTGGGCAACTTCTGTATTACCCGCAATAAAGTTTCTGCGCGACTGAATAAAACTTTTCAACTCCGCAACTTCATTTATAAAATCATTGTAGGTATATAATTTCTTCGGGTCACCCTGCACCAACGCGTCTATCTGGCTTTGGTAGGCGTTGATCACTGAATCTGATCTGACAGGATCGAAATATTCATTCAGCAAAGTGCGCAGATGCGCGAGATAACGTTGCCTGTATTCAGGAACCGCGAACAAACGATTCATCAACGGATAATTCACATTCTCTTCATTATAAAACGGACTCCAGTAAACAAAATTGGGATTCATTACCGTGTTACCATCATACTCCTGTGGGACGATACGCCCGGTTTCTATTTCCCAGTAAACGTAATAATCCATTCTGCCTTTGCGGATGTAACTGTCATCATCAGAAAATAAAATCTCGCTCGCCAGAAACCAGAGTGTGCGGTCAACATCCATCACCTGCGGAAGCTCATTGGGCAATTGTGACAGAGAAGTATTATTCAACACATCGCAGGTGTGAATAAGAGGATCCCAATAATCGGCAACGCTGGTTGATTTTACAATATACTGCTCAAAATATGCCGCAGTATCATTACCAAGATAATTTAAGCTGCCTGTTCCATCTCCGTAAGGCGTAACAAGTCCGCTCCTTCTGTCGGCGCGCCAGTTTGTACCGTCATTTGTAATGTACCATTCTTTGTAAAATTTCTTATTTAATTGCTGCACATTCACATAAAGTCCCCAGTATTCGTCATTCAGATACAACCGCACAAATGAAACTTTAGCGGCGGGAACATGGCGCTTGATCATTGTTTCATAGAATATCTCACGAATAAAAGAAGGGTCATCGAACGCATTATTCAGATTTAGCTTTTTGTATCCTTTAATTTTCTGATCCGGTCTAACAAAATCAAGAGAAATATTGAATGATTTTTTCTGAGAGTGTTCTATCTGCTGAAAAGACGACTGACCTTTAAACTGAACACCAACACTATCGTATACGTTTCCGTCAACTACCATTTTAGCAAGGATCTCAACGTCCGACCAGGACCAGTAATTATCTTCCATTTGCTGCCAGTAATCGGGTTGAGAGAAATAGAGATATATAGTTTTTATTTCAGACTGATCATAAAACCCGTCTGTAGGCTGATCGCCCATTAAAAGCTGATGCTGCTGCTCGTAATAATGCATCTCTTTAGGAGGTGACTGCGCGTTTAAACTATACGCTACTGCCAATGCTAAAAAGGAGGTAACTGCTTTCTTCATGTTCACAAATCTTTCTGGATCTAATTCGTACCTGAATCAAAATTAGCTTCAGGTTAAAAAATAAAGTGAAGAAATTCGACCACAACTTTTTTTTAAGAGCCAGAAAAGGTGAATGGAAAAGTGAGTCCAGTGAGGAAACCCCTTTATTTAACAAGAGTCATTTGAGGTTTAATGAACTTTTGAAGTTCTTTTTTAGCCTGACCTGAAAATTCAAAAGGAAGTTCATACCAATCACTGGCGGCGGAAGTTTTAAAAAAATAAAAAGGTTTATCTTCTTCGCGGTACAATTTTCGTGATTCGCTTTCAAGATTGGTGAGGATACTTTCATAATTCATTTCGTATATCACGTCCCTGTTACTTTTTAAGTTGTTGATCAGAATTTTCCGGTCAAGGGTCTCTGTGGGTTTTAACGCGTACAATTTTATGAGTCTTTTTGCCGCCGGATCATTGTAATACTTCTTAAGTACCGCCAAAACCTTTTTAAATTCTTTAGTATTTCTTCTCACGGCGTGCATTGCAGTATTCCGGAAAGAAAAGTGCCAGCAATCTGTATATGAGCAATGTTATTCTGCTTATCAGCCATTAAATTCCCCACAAACTCTTTAATAAATAATTTAAGTAAATTTGTTACTCAAAGATAAAAGCTAAAACGAAACTTATGGAAGAACAAAATCCCAACAACCAGCTCAATATAGAACTTTCAGAAGAAGTTGCTGAAGGAACTTATTCCAACCTTGCTATAATAACACATTCGCCGGCGGAATTTGTAATCGATTTTATTAAAGTGATGCCGGGTGTGCCAAAGGCCAAAGTCAAATCACGTATTGTACTTACACCTCAGCATGCAAAACGTTTAATGAAAGCGCTGACAGATAATATCGGTAAATACGAACAGATGCACGGCAAAATTAAAGAAGCTGAACTGAATGCTTTGCCATTGTCATTTGGCGGTCCAACCGCGCAGGCGTAAATAAACGGTTACTAATAACAACAATGTTCTAAAACAAACTTTCTGACCGGGTCAATTTCGCGTATGAATTTTTTTTCGGGTTTCAGTTTAGGCGCAGGGTACTTTTTTAAGTCATGGAACGTGATTTTCAATAAAGGACTCTGGCATTTTTTATTGTATCCACTTATCATCCGCGCCATTTTTCTCGTGCTCGTTTTAATCGGTCTGGTTTCTATTGGAGATTCTTTGCAGACTTTTCTGCATGATCTTTTCAAAATGGAAGACATTCCCGCGGAAGGACACTGGTTATCCGGTGTGAAAGCCGTGCTCAATCCTGCCGCCAAGTGGTTCGCGTGGTTCTTACGATGGATGATCAGCATTTTTGTCTGGATGATTTTAAGAACGTTTGATAAATACATTGTCCTGATCATAGTTTCCCCTATTCTTGCGCTCGCTTCTGAAGCAGCGGATGAAAAACTGACCGGAAGAAAATATCCTTTCAGCTTCTCCCAATTGATGAAAGATATTTTAAGAGGATCTCTTCTTGCGATTAGAAACCTGTTTATAGAATACGGTTTGTTTTTCGCAGGTTTTTTACTTGGTTTTATCCCTGTTTTAGGTTGGATACTTTTAATTATTTATCCTTTCTTTCTCATACTTGTTTCATGGTATTATTACGGATTTTCCATGCTGGATTATAGCTGTGAAAGAAATAAAATGGGCGTAAGACAAAGCTCTTCTTTCGTGTGGAGAAATAAAGGAGCGGCCTGTGGAATCGGTTGTATTTACTGGCTAATCTTTTTGATTCCGTTCGCAGGTTTTATATTTGCACCAATAATGGGAGTTGTAGGAGCCACCATGGCATTTAACGATATTCATGCAAGAGAAGAAGCTAATTCAGGAAAGATTGTCCGCCCCAGTTAAAATTTCAGCAGTCAGCTATACCAACACAATTCCATTCATCTATGGAATCAACAGGTTTTTTACCAAAGAGGAGCTGGAACTTCAGCTGGATATTCCCGCTGTATGCGCAGAAAAGGTAATTAATAAAAAAGTAGACATCGGACTGATCCCCGCTGCAATTTTAAAGACATTACCGGGCTCCAGGATAGTTTCCGGATATTGCATTGGCGCGGAAAAAAAAGTTGATTCTGTAATGCTGTATAGCGCGGTGCCGCTGAATGAAATTAAAACGATCTTATTGGATTACCAAAGCCGGACCTCTGTAGAACTTGTGAAAATTTTATGCAGGGAATTATGGAAGATCACACCGCAATTTGAAAATACCATCAATGGATTTGAAAATAGAATTAACAGTACAACAGCTGCGGTAATAATTGGAGACAGAACATTTTTTATTCGCGATAAATTTCCCTACTCTTTTGACCTGGCAGAAGGCTGGCAGCAACTCACGGGCCTGCCATTTGTTTTTGCCTGCTGGACCGCAAATACAGACTTGCCTGAAACTTTTTTGAAAAAATTTGATGAGGCGCTTGCATTTGGAGTAAACCACATAGCAGATGCATTAAAAAACAGAACAATTGATGGCTTAAACCACAGTGAAGCATCGTTTTACCTCGAAAAACGCATCAGCTATCCTTTGGATGCTGCCAAGAAATTGGCACTGAATTTATTCCTTCAAAAACTTGAAAGTTAACCGCTTCTGACTTCTTGCATTTGCCTTATTGCTGAAATTTCAATATTTTTATTACGTATTTTATCAAAATTTCTTTCACTATGAAGAAACTTTTAACTCTCCTGCTTACACTTAGCTTGCTGACTTCAAATGTCGTAATGGCCGGAGGTCCCGATGCGAAGGATAAGCTTAAAATGGAACAAGCCAAACAAAAATTGTACGGCGGAAAATTTAAAGCCGCGCTTGCTATTTTCAAAGAGGTGCTGGCCAATAATCCAAATGATGGCAATGTGCTGTATTATGTGGGAATCACTTTTTTCAATTTAAAGGACTATGATCAGGCACGTGCCAATTTTGAGAAGGCAAAATCTTCTCCTGAAACAAATAAGGAAACCTTTTATTACCTGGGTCAGCTTTATTTGAATGATGGAAGATTTGATGAAGCCCTTGCTGAGTTTAATACCTTCAAAGGAAAGATTTCCGAGAAAGAAAACAAGAACGAATATTTCGTTGATCAATATATTTCCCATTGCAATAATGCAAAGATCTTAACCGCAAAACCTGTTGATGTAAAAATTGAAAACATGGGAAATAAGATTAATTCCCAGTTTGATGACAAATCACCTTACATCAGCGCGGACGGACAAAAACTTGTTTACACTTCACGTCGTCCTGAAACTACAGACGCCCCAATGGATATTGAAGGAGACGGCGGATATTTCGAGGACATTTACATTTCACATTGGGACACAACAAACAAAAAGTGGGGCGATCCGGAGCCCGTACCGGGAAGCATTAACACCGACGCGCATGACGCGGCGCGCGGAATTTCACCAGATGGAAAAATTATTTTCATTTACTATAACGATATAAACGGCGAATCTAAGGGCGGTGACATTTACATCAGTAAGATCAGCGGCACCAAGTGGAAGACGCCTGAATCAATTAATAAAGCGTACACCTGCAACGTAAACACTTCATTCTGGGAAGATGGGGCGTGCATCTCACCCGATGGTAAATTCATTTATTTCGTTAGTGAAAGTCCTAAATACGGCAAACAAAAAGGATTTGGCGGCGGAGATATATGGGTGATTGAGCGTATCTCTAAATCAGAATGGAGCAAGCCAAAAAACCTGGGACCGGAAGTAAATACTCCATACCAGGAAGTTGGAATATTTCTTGCACCGGACGGCAAAACGCTTTTCTTCTGTTCAAACTCTCCTGCCAGCATGGGTGACTATGATATTTTTAAAACTACGCTTGTGAACGGTAAATGGACAAAACCTGTAAACCTCGGTTACCCTGTAAACAGCGAACGTAAAGATGGTCCGTTTGTGATAAGCGCCGATCAGCGTATAGGATACTTTTCAAGCGAGCGCAAAGGAGGTTTGGGTAGCTCTGATCTCTACAGCATAGATCTTACAAATTATGCGGTTCTGGAACAGGATATGAAGAAGAAAGACAATGGCGGCTTCAGCATTCTGAAAGGAGCGATCCGTGACGGTTTCCAGGGTACAGGTGTTGAAGGAATTGAAATCAAAATTCTGGATGAAAGCGGAGCAGTAGTAGCAAGTCCAATTACAGATGGCAACGGTGAATATTTCATCACACTAAAAGGCGATATGAAATATACTATTGTTGTAGACAAAACAGGATTTGATAAGATCGAAGAAGCCATTACACTTCCTCTTGGAAAAGGCGGAGATACATTTTCAATGGAAAAACAATTTCTGTTGAATAAGAAAAAATAATTTCAGAGATTATTAAAAATAAAATCCCCGGCATTGAGCGCCGGGGATTTTATTTTACTTCGGTATCAATGTCCATGATTCGTAATAGGAATAATTATCTCCGTTGGAATCTTTTCGTTTGTAAGACATATGCATTCTCAGTTTTTTGTGCCTGAGTTCATCAATGTCGTATGTAAAGGTTACCTGGTTTCCTGTGTATGTAGTAGTTGCGGTACCGTCATCAAAGGAAGTAGTAGTTACAACTATCTGATCTTTTTTCTTTACTTCTCCAATACCGCCTGTAAAGTTCCAGGTGCCCGCCCATTTGCTGACGTAGCCACCAAGATTAATACTATTTGAAGCTTTTCCATCTTTCTCAAAACTAAAATTGATAGACGATGTTCCTGACCCGATACAACAATTCGTTTCAACTTTGGCAGTATTACCAGTTATAACGTACAGTGTTTCATTTCCTTCGGGACCATATTTTACCGTCCCGGTCTCTACTTTCCATTCTCCCGCAACCCGGGCTTTTCTGCTACGAAAAGATATGAGAGGATCATCCTCATTTTTTTTACACGCATTAAATGCTGTTCCGCAAATTAGCAGAAGCGCAAGGGTCCTGATAGTTTTATTCATTCCAAAATATTTCGCTAAAAATAACCGAATAATACAGTAATGCAAGGTCAGGGAATAAACTGATGAATCAATCAGCAAAAAAAAGCAATGATGTTAAAACATCTTTAGTACTTCAACAAATTCTCCATCATTTCTATTAGACGTGACTTCCCGAGAAAATTCACTTCCAGATCCGCATTCATCGGAACAGGTGTATCAAGACTACCAACACGCATTACAGGAGCGTCGAGAAATTCAAAACAATTCTCAGCGATCAGCGCAGCTATCTCTCCTCCTATTCCACCGGTATAAGTATCTTCATGCAACACCAGAACCTTTCCGGTTTTCTTAACGGATTCAAAAATCGATTCGGTATCAAGCGGAGATAATGTTCTCAGATCAATCAGATCCGCCGAAACATTTGGGTTTTCATTCAGATACTCTAACGCCCAGTGAACACCAAGACCGTAAGTAATTATAGAAACCTGTTCTCCTTCCCGCACTTTTCTTGCTACGCCAAAAGGAATTGTATAATAATCATCAGGAACCTGTTCGCTCACGCTTCTGTACAGTGCTTTGTGTTCAAAGAACATTACCGGGTTGGGATCTTCAAACGCAGTTAAGAGCAACCCTTTTGCATCAGACGGAAACGCAGGATAAACAACTTTTAAACCTGGTGTATGAAAGAACCACGCTTCATTACTTTGTGAGTGGAAAGGTCCCGCTGCAACCTGTGCGCCTGTTGGCATTCTCACTACTACATCAGCATTTTGTCCCCAGCGGTAATGTGATTTTGCGAGATTGTTTACGATCTGCGTCATACCTTCTGAAACAAAATCCGCGAACTGCATTTCCACCATCGCTTTATGACCGTTGATACTTAAACCAAATCCGCTGCCAAGAATTGCAGATTCACACAACGGTGTATTACGCACTCTTTCTTTCCCAAATTCATTTACAAATCCTTCAGTTATCTTAAACACACCACCATATTCTGCAATATCCTGTCCCATCAGCACAAGATTATTGTGTTTATGCATGGCGAGTCTCAATCCATCAGAGATCGCGTCAATTAATCTTCTTTCAGACGTGTTTCCTGTTGCTTTAGTTGAAACAAAATGGAAAGGAGCATATAAATCTGTGAGTTCTTTTTTTGTATCGGGCGCAGGAATCTTTTCAGCAAAAGTAATTTCAAGTCCTTTCTCAATTTCATCTTTAAACTCCTTGCGAATCTCTTCAATATTTGCTTCAGTAAGGATGCCTTCGTCAAGCAAAAAGCGCTCGTAATTATTTACAGGATCTTTCTTGCCCCAAATTTCAAACAATTCTTTTGGAACGTATTTGGTACCGCTCGCTTCTTCGTGACCACGCATCCGGAAAGTGATACATTCGAGTAAAACGGGACGAGGTTTTTTACGAATGGATTCCGCAATCTGCTTTACCGCGTCGTAAACTTTCAGAATATTATTTCCATCAACCTGAACACCTTCAATTCCGTAGCCAATAGCTTTATCAATAAACTGCTTGCAGCGGAATTGCTCGTTACTTGGCGTTGAAAGTCCATATCCATTATTTTCAATTACAAATATGACCGGCAGATCCCATACTGCAGCAACATTCATGCTTTCATGAAAATCACCTTCACTAGTTCCACCATCACCCGAAAAAACGGCAACAGCTTTTTGTTCTTTTCTTAATTTGTACGCTAAAGAAATTCCATCAGCCACGCCCAATTGCGGACCAAGATGCGAGATCATTCCAACAATCTTATATTCCTGCGTACCGAAATGAAATGAACGATCGCGGCCTTGCGTAAATCCCCCCGGTTTACCCGTGAATTGTGAGAACAAACGATTCAATGGAATTCCGCGTGTAGTAAACAAACCAAGATTACGGTGCATAGGCAAAAGAAATTCATCTTTATCCATTGCAGCGGAAACACCAACTGAAATTGCTTCCTGACCTATACCAGAGAACCATTTTGAAATCTTCCCCTGTCTTAACAGGATCAACATTTTCTCTTCAATCATTCTTGGTTTAAGAATATTACGGTAGAGTGTTACCAATTCCTTGTCAGAAAATTTTTTCCGATCGAACGTAACGGGCATTTCAGCGGTTATCATAGTCCTGGTTTGAAGTGACAAAGGTACGAATTGAGTTAATAAAAACGGTTTTTTTATTAGTTTTGAACTCCTGAAAAAGCTGAGCGAAATAAAACCAATTTATGTTTTCATTCTGCTATGCATTCCCTGGATAATTTATAAAGTTCCGCACTTGTATCTTCCGTTTTACTGGGATGAAGCGTGGGTATACGGAAAAGCGGCGCGTGTAATGGCCGAAGAAGGCGTCAGTTTACTGCCAAACAGCCTGCATTTTGAATTAGGAAGAGGACATCCGCTCTTGTTTCATGCAACATTTGCTTCGTTTCTGAAAATTTTCGGTAATACTATTTTCAACGCGCATTTATTTGCATTGATTATCTCCTTTTTTACACTGCTCACTATATTCAGGTTTTCAGAAAAATTTTTCGGAAAATGGTCCGGCGTTTTTGCTGTTGCAATTCTCTTACCGCAACCAATTTTTCTCGCGCAAAGTAACCTGGTACTTCCGGAAATGGCGCTTGCGCTATTTGTCATTTTATCCATTAAGTTTTTTCTTGAGAAAAAAATGATCTGGTATTTTGTGGCAGCTTCTGTAGCAATATTGATCAAAGAATCAGCAATAGTGTTGTTTGGAGCGATAAGTCTTGCAATCATCTATCGCGGAATCAGAAATAAAACCGCAATCGTTCAGGTAAGTAAACAAATTATTATTGCGTTTGTGCCACTAATCTGGTGGGGCGCTCGCTTAATCCTTCACAAAGTTCAATTCGGGACTTTTTTCTTTAAGGAGCACACCGATATTATTTCGTTTAAAACAGAAGACATTGCAAATAAACTGGAACGCGGTTTTTTCTACGTATTCCTGGCTCAGGGAAGAAACATCATGTTTTTTTTGGCGCTGGCAGCGGCA